>NZ_JBMDJQ010000029.1:0-71077 GCF_057809275.1 Pseudomonas sp. FG36 | reverse complement strand
TCAACAACCCCGACGGTAAGCGATAATGTGTCCACCATGTCCCCGCACATGTGTCAGCGATGTCTCAAGTCCATACACGCGGGCAAAAGAAGGCAAAAACCGCTGGCTCCATTCATCCGGCCCCTACGCTTCGCTTCGGGGTCCCCTCACTCCGGGCTCGCTCCGGGAGGACGCGCCGACGGGCCATCCATGGCCTGATCGGCGCTTGACGGGCATCCATGCCCGTCACCTCCCTGCGCAAACCCTGCGTTCGGCCTCCTGAAGTCGCAATTAGCGGCGCCTGGACTATTGCGCGCTTAGAAGCAGAGCAAGAGGAGGAGCAGGATCAGGAGCAAGACGAAAAGCACAAATGTTTGTGTGGCAGCTGATCATTTATTGGCTGTCGCATCGGTGCGCCGATGCGACATGCTCATGATCGAAGAGGCGGGGCTCAGCGTGCGGGAGCGAGCTTGCCCTTGTCGTCGGAGAAGACGATCTCTACCCGACGATTCTGCGCCCTGCCCCGCTCCGAGGCATTGGCTTCCACCGGGTACTGGTCACCATAGCCCTCGACCTGGATGCGCTTTTCATCCACGCCCAGGTCAACCAGCATGTCGGCGACCGACTGGGCACGATCACGGGACAACTTCAGGTTCTCTTCCGCCGCACCGGTGCTGTCGGTATAGCCCTCGATCCGCACCACTCGACGCGGATTGAGCTGAAGGAACTGCACCAGCTTGAGCACGGTGCGGCTGGCCGAGTTCTTGAGGTCGGCCTGGCCTGTGTCGAACAGCACGTCACCCAGGGTCATCACCAGGCCGCGGTCAGTCTGCTCGGACGCCAGCGCGACAATCTGCGCCTCGACGAACTTGCCTTGCTGCTGCACGCTCGCCAGCTTGGCCTCGCGCAGGGCCAGCTGCAGGCGCTGGCGCTCCAGGTCGAGCTTGGTGAGTCGCTCCTGATTCAGCGCCAGCTTGGCATGCTCACTGGCGATCTCGCTGTAACGTTGGCTGAGGTAGGCGTAATGGCGTACATCGCTGCCGGTGCCGACATAACCAGCCAGACGCTCCGCGCGCCCCAGCGACTCGCCGGCCCGGATCACGTCACGGGGCGCGCTGCGCAGCACGTCGGAATTGTCCTTGACCTTCTGGAACGCGGCACTGGCGTCGTCCAGCGCCGACTCGCTGCGCTGGCTGGCGCAGCCCTGCAACCCCACCAGGGCCAGCAAGGCCAACGCGGCCATGGGTTTGAAGCGGCTCATGGCTGCACCTCCAGCTGTTTACGCAGACGCTTGATACGCGATTGCAACACCTGCAACTGCTCCTCGCTTTTCTGGTTCAGCACCCGCGCCTCGGCCAGGCGGGCATCGAGCTCGGCCTGCTCGGCGCGCATGCGTGCGTCGCGATAGCTTTCACCGAGCATGTTGCTCTTGGCGCGGGCCAGTTTGTCTTCGGCCAACTTGAACTCCGGCACCTGCTCGGTGGCACCGACCGCCTTGGCCTGCTCAAGCGCCTGCTCGGACAAGCGCAGCTGTTCATTGGGTGCCGGGTCATTGGCACAGCCGGCCAGGCCAAGCACGGCCAGGGCGAGCATCAAGGGTTGGATTCTCACACACGCTTCCTACTGTTTGGGGGCACCCTGCGACGCCTGCATCTGCGCCTTCCAACGCTCGACATTGCGCTGCAGCACAGCCTCGCTCGCCCCGGAGATCGGCAATTCTGTCAGCTTTTTCGCCAGTTGTCCGCGCAACCAGCTGTCGTTGCAGGCCGAGTTGTGCGACACCGTCAGGTACAACCCTGGCCGGTCCACCGGCAAGCCCCGCGCGATAAGGTCGTTACCCACCCCCAGGCTCTGGGCCATGGCCATGCCCGAGTAACGCCCGGCCAGCACATAGTCGACCTGGCCAAGCACCAGTTTCTGGAAGGCCTGCGTCAGATTCTGCGCCGGTTCCAGCTTGAGCTGGGCCTTGGCGAACGCCTCGAAGGCCGGTGTCAGGCGGGCCTT
Source organism: Pseudomonas sp. FG36 (assembly GCF_057809275.1). Taxonomy (NCBI): domain Bacteria; kingdom Pseudomonadati; phylum Pseudomonadota; class Gammaproteobacteria; order Pseudomonadales; family Pseudomonadaceae; genus Pseudomonas; species Pseudomonas sp. FG36. The sequence goes on along the minus strand of NZ_JBMDJQ010000029.1, from coordinate 69,094 downwards.
CTCCGACAGGGCGCCCTGGTAGCGGGCGAGGTCGGCCGGGCCGTCGAACACCAGGGGCGCGTCGTGACGGGTCCAGACCAGGTATTCATTGAGCTGCAAGGCCGGGTGGATATAGTCCAGGCTGGTCAGCTGGGTTACCTGCATCGGCGTGTCGAGCAGCAGGTCCATGCGCCCGCTGCGCACTTCCTCCAGCGCCTGTTCGCGTTTGCCGGCGTGCAGCACCTCGACCTTCACCCCAAGCTCGGCGGCGACTTGGCGAAGCAGGTCGACATTGGCGCCGATCAGGTGCTTGGGGTCTTGCGGATCCTGCCAGGAATACGGTGGCGCATCCGGGCTGCCGGTGGCCACCAGGCGCTCGCATTTACCCACCGCCAAGGCCTGAGTCGACAGCAACGCCAGCACACAGGCCAGCCCTCCCTTGCTCCAGCGAAACGCCATGCACCCTCTCCCGCCCCTGAAAAAAATCATGAAAAAACCCGGACCGCCAGGGGCGGTCCGGGTTCTTTATAAGTGAAGCAGTCGGATCAGACCAGCTTTTCCAGCTCTGGAACCGCTTCGAACAGGTCGGCGACCAAGCCGTAGTCGGCCACCTGGAAGATCGGCGCCTCTTCGTCCTTGTTGATCGCGACGATCACCTTGGAGTCCTTCATGCCGGCCAGGTGCTGGATCGCGCCGGAGATACCGACGGCGATGTACAGCTGTGGCGCAACGATCTTGCCAGTCTGGCCGACCTGCATGTCGTTCGGCACGAAGCCGGCGTCGACCGCGGCGCGCGAGGCGCCCACGGCAGCACCGAGCTTGTCGGCCAGGGCGTACAGGTGCTTGAAGTTGTCACCATTGCCCATGCCACGGCCGCCGGAGACGACGATCTTGGCAGCGGTCAGCTCTGGGCGGTCGGACTTGGCCAGCTCTTCGCCGACGAAGGCCGACTTGCCAGCGTCGTGGGCGGCGGCGACGGCTTCGACGGCAGCCGAACCACCTTCGGCGGCCACGGCGTCAAAGCCGGTGGTACGCACGGTGATAACCTTCACGGCAGCGCTCGACTGCACGGTAGCAATGGCGTTACCCGCGTAGATCGGGCGCTTGAAGGTATCGGCCGATTCCACCGAGATGATCTCGGAGATCTGGTCGACGTCCAGCAGCGCGGCGACGCGTGGCAGGATGTTCTTGCCGTTGGTGGTGGCCGGGGCCAACACATGGCTGTAACCCTTGGCCAGCTCGACGACCAGCGGCGCGACGTTTTCCGGCAGGGCGTGGGCGTAGGCGGCGTTATCCGCGACCAGCACCTTGGCGACACCTGCGATCTTGGCGGCGGACTCGGCGACGCCACCGACGTTCTGGCCGGCGACCAGGACGTGGATATCACCACCGATCTTGGCGGCGGCAGCGACAGTGTTCAGGGTGGCCGGAGCTACGGCACCGTTTTCGTGTTCAGCGACAACCAGGATAGTCATTTAGATTACCTTCGCTTCGTTCTTCAGCTTCTCGACCAGTTCGGCCACCGACTTGACCTTGATACCCGCGCTGCGGGCGGCAGGCGCTTCGACCTTGAGGGTCTTGTTGGTGGAGGCGATGGACACGCCCAGCGCGTCTGGAGTAACGGTCTCCAGCGGCTTTTTCTTGGCCTTCATGATGTTCGGCAGCGACGCGTAGCGCGGCTCGTTCAGGCGCAGGTCGGTGGTGACGATGGCTGGCAGGTTCAGCGCAACGGTCTGCAGGCCACCGTCGATTTCGCGGGTGACGTTGACCTTGTCGCCGGCAACTTCAACCTTGGAGGCGAAGGTGCCCTGGGCGAAGCCGGTCAGCGCGGCCAGCATCTGGCCGGTCTGGTTGTTGTCGCTGTCGATCGCCTGCTTGCCGAGGATGACCAGCTGCGGCTGCTCTTTATCGACTACGGCTTTCAGTGCCTTGGCCACGGCCAGGGAGTTCAGCTCGTCGGCGGCTTCGACCAGGATGGCGCGATCGGCACCCAGGGCCAGGGCGGTACGCAGTTGCTCCTGGGCGCTGGCCGGGCCTACGGAAACGACCACGATCTCGCTCGCCACGCCTTTCTCTTTCAGGCGCACGGCTTCTTCCACGGCGATTTCGCAGAAGGGGTTCATGGACATCTTGACGTTTGCAAGGTCGACGCCGGAGTTGTCCGCCTTGACGCGAACCTTGACGTTGTAGTCGACCACTCGTTTGACAGCTACAAGAACCTTCATGGATTCCTCGTTACTCTCCGGTGAAAAGAATGTCGCCTGGGGGCTGCCCGGCGAATGCGCGTGGGTACAAGGGCACCTCTAAAAACGTGTCGACAGCAGTAAAGTTCAGTTGACCGATCAGTCCTGTTACGACCCTGAAGGTCCAAAACCCGCGGGTCATTTCCTGTGGTGCCGTGTAGACTCCACTACAACACCTGATTCGGCCCGCAAACCCTGCTCTACGCCCGGTCTTTAGGGGTGCACCTGCGCCCGACGGTCAGCCTACGGCGAACGCGAAAGCGCTCGTATCTTGACCGTAACACCCAATCCGGTCAATACGGCAAATTGGCCAGCCCTCAGCCGCCTACCTGTGATTTTACGGGCCTCCGGCAAATTCAAACAAACGTTTGTATTGGACCCGCCAAGTGGTGTAGATATAATGCGCGGCCAAGACAAAACGGTGTAGTCCATCACCTGCGAAGCTACAGCACCTGAACGCCGCACGTGACCGTGAACACCCATAAAAGACAAGCAACGCGATGAGCCTTGAGTAGGAGAGAACCTGTGGAACGCGAATACATGGAATTCGACGTGGTCATCGTCGGCGCAGGCCCGGCGGGCCTGTCCGCCGCCTGCCGCCTGAAGCAGAAGGCCGCCGAAGCCGGTAGCGAGATCAGCGTCTGCGTGGTCGAGAAAGGCTCCGAAGTCGGCGCCCATATTCTCTCCGGCGCGGTGTTCGAACCGCGTGCCCTGAACGAACTGTTCCCCGACTGGAAAGAACTGGGCGCGCCGCTGAACACCGAAGTGAAGCGCGACGACATCTATGTGCTCAAGGATGCCGGCAGCTCGACAAAAGTGCCTGACCTGTTCGTGCCCAAGACCATGCACAACCAGGGCAACTACATCATCTCGCTGGGCAACCTGTGCCGCTGGCTGGCCCAGCAGGCCGAGAACCTCGGCGTCGAGATCTACCCGGGCTTCGCCGCCCAGGAAGCATTGTTCGACGAAAACGGCGTGGTCCGCGGCATCATTACCGGTGACCTCGGTGTCGACCGCGAAGGCAATCCGAAGGACGGCCTGTACACCCCGGGCATGGAACTGCGCGCCAAGTACACCCTGTTCGCCGAAGGCTGCCGTGGCCACATCGGCAAGCAACTGATCAAGCGCTTCGACCTGGACAACGAGTCCGACGTCCAGCACTACGGCATCGGCCTCAAGGAAATCTGGGAGATCGACCCGGCCAAGCACGAGCAGGGCCTGGTGGTGCACACCGCCGGCTGGCCGCTGGACGTGATGGCCAAGGACAATACCGGTGGTTCGTTCCTCTATCATCTGGAGAACAACCAGGTGGTGGTCGGCCTGATCGTCGACCTGTCCTACGCCAACCCGTACCTGTCGCCGTTCGACGAGTTCCAGCGCCTCAAGCACCACCCGGTGATCAGCCAGTACCTCGAAGGCGGCAAGCGCATCAGCTACGGCGCCCGCGCCATCTGCAAAGGCGGCTTCAACTCGCTGCCGAAGATGGTGTTCAACGGCGGCGCGCTGATCGGCTGCGACCTCGGCACCCTGAACTTCGCCAAGATCAAGGGCAGCCACACCGCGATGAAGTCCGGCATGCTCGCCGCCGAAGCGGTAGCCGACGCACTGATCGCCGGCAGCGAGGGCGGTGACCAGCTCAACAGCTACGTCAGCGCGTTCAAGGCCAGCTGGCTGCATGAAGAGCTGTTCGCCAGCCGCAACTTCGGCCCGGCCATGCACAAGTTCGGTCCGATCCTGGGCGCTGCGTTCAACTACGTCGACCAGAACTGGTTCGGCGGCAAGCTGCCGTTCACCCTGCACGACACCAAGCCGGACTATGCCTGCCTCAAGCTCGCGGCGGATTCGAAAAAGATCGACTACCCGAAACCCGACGGCAAGCTCAGCTTCGACAAGCTCAGCTCGGTATTCCTCTCCAGCACCAACCACGAAGAGGAACAACCCTGCCACCTGAAGCTGGCCGACCCGAACATCCCGATCGCCAGCAACCTGCCACTGTACGACGAACCGGCGCAGCGCTACTGCCCGGCGGGCGTTTATGAAGTGATCACCCAGGAAGACGGCAACAAGCGCTTCCAGATCAACGCGCAGAACTGCGTGCACTGCAAGACCTGCGACATCAAGGACCCGGCCCAGAACATTACCTGGGTCACCCCTGAAGGCGCCGGCGGGCCGACCTACCCGAACATGTAGGCCCTGCCACTGGCAACAAGCAAAAGCCCCCTGGCCATGAGGCCTGGGGGCTTTTGCTTGTCAGGCACTGCGCACTTCCTCAAACAGCTCAGGATGGCGGTCTAGTAGCTTGAAGAGCTTGATCAATGATACTGGTGGGCGAGTCTTGCCATTTTCATAACGGGAGAAGGCGTTGACGCCGCCGCCAAAGATCTCGCCGGCCTCACGCTGATCAAGGTCGAATTTGCGGCGAACGGCGGCGATGAAGCCTGGGTCGACAGCAGCGGCATTGACCTGTCGGTCGAAAGCCCGCATCAGATCACTCAAACGCTCGGCTTCTTCCATGGCCAGCACCGCATCGCCACAGACCGGGCAGTAATCCCCGACTATATCGGGGATCAACGTATCCTGGCCTTTGTAGCGATAGGGCATGTCCTGAGCCTGGGCAACCAGCTCTGCGCCTCCACACATGGGACATTTCATTTCAAAGCTCCTTGAAAGACACGACCAGTACGTCGTCCATCACCGCCAGCTTGAGATAGACCCAGCCGAATGGAGTGTGAACGTGATAGACGTCCTGCCAATGCCTATGATCGTGATAAGTCGTCATGCTTTTGTAGAAATCAGAAGACGAAAGCCCTCGGACGGCATCAAAGATATGCCTAGGTTGCAGACCAAGCGCATGGGCGCCCTGGGTCGCGGCTCGCGTCGATCGGATCTTGCCTTGACTCATCAGCAGTCGCACGCGCTCCAAAGGGCAATGCGGCGTTCTCTTCTCCATGAGAAATTAACCTTCCAGGTTATTTTTAGCTAATAGGTTATTCCAATAACCTCACCTGGAAGTCTGCCCCACCATGGCCAGCGCCCTACCGCCTCATTTGTCACCACACATGAGCGGCATCGCCTCGACACCGAATACCAAGGGCTCGCGACGCCCGAAATACAACGCCGTCAACAGCCCGACCACGCCCATGATCAGACAAAACCCGACACACACCCAGGGGCTCCATGGCATCAGTGCGATCAGCGCCAGCGGTGTGGTGCTGGCCCACAGCGCATAGGCGATGTTGTAGGTGAAGGAGATGCCCGACACGCGGATATCGGCCGGGAACAGCCCGACCATCACCGACGGCACCACCCCCACCACGCCACAGCACAGGCCGGCCAGGGCATAGGCCAGCCAGGTCATGCCCCACTGCCCCACCAGGCTGGCGTACAACGCGCCGATGCCCAGCGGCAGCAACAGGCTGTAGATCATCAATGCTCGCCACGCCCCCATACGGTCCACCAGCAAACCGGCCAGCACACAGCCGATATTGAGGAAGACGATGCCCACGCTGCTCAGCGCGAACGTATGCCCGGCGCTCATGCCGAAGCGCTGCTGCATCACCGTCGGGGTGATCACCACTAGGACCACCACCGCCGAGGTCAGCACGCAGGTCAGCAGTGCCGCCGGAATCAATGCCCGACGGTGTCGGCTCAGCACGCTGCGCAACGGAAATGCCACCGGCTGCTCGCGCTGTTCGCGCAACGCCAGGAACACGGGCGTTTCACTTAACCAACGGCGCAACCAGACCCCGATCACACCGAACACTCCACCCAACAGGAAGGGATAGCGCCAGGCGTAGTCGAGAATTTCCTGGGGCGTGAACAGCTGCGCCAGCAAGGTCGCGGTCAGCGCCCCGAGCAGGTAGCCGAAGGTCAACCCGGCTTGCAGGAAGCCCAACGCATAGCCACGACGCCCGACTGGCGCGTGCTCGGCAACGAACGTCCAGGCACTGGGCACCTCGCCGCCCACCGCCGCCCCTTGCAAGATGCGCAGCGCCAGCAGGATCAGCGGCGCGGCGTAGCCGATGTCGGCGTAGGTCGGCATCACCCCGATCAGCAGGCACGGCAGCGCCATCATCAGGATGCTCAGGCTGAACACCCGCTTGCGCCCCAGGTGATCGGCGAAATGGGCCATGAGGATGCCGCCCAGCGGCCTGGCCAGGTAACCGGTGACGAAGATCCCGAAGCTCTGCAGCAGGCGCAGCCACTCCGGCATCTCGGGCGGGAAGAACAGCTGGCTGAGCGTCAGGGCAAAGAACACGAAGATGATGAAATCGTAGATTTCCAGGGCACCACCCAGCGCGGCCAGCCCCAGGGTCCGGTGGTCGCTACGGCTGAACCGTGGCGGGCGGGTGGTATCGAGCGCAGTCATGGCAGCTTCCGCAACGTGGCAAAAGGCCAAGAGGATAGCAAAAGCCTTGGGCCTGTGGCCGCCCGTGCTTCAGGAGTTGCGGCAGAACACCGTCTGCGCGAGGTTGGTGCGCCGCCGCGAATAGTTCGAAGCCCCCGCCAGCCCCGGTGGCAGTGGCACCTGCCCGACCAGCACCGGCAGGTCGATGATCGCCATGAACGACTCCAGCGCCTCGCTGTCGGGTGCATGGGGCAGGCTGATGCTGACCGCATGCCGGTCACTCGGCGGCACCGCTGGCACTTTCAGTTGCGGCGAGTGGTACAGCAGCGCGTGCTGGATCTGCGAACTGACCCGGCAGAAACGCGCCAGGTCGACCCCCGCATGACTGGCCAGTTCGATGTTGCCCACCAGCAGATTGAACGGTTGCAAGGCACTGTGCACCAGGCGCTGCAGGTCCTCGAAGCTCTCGACAGGGGCGATACGGTAATAACCCAGGCCATTGAGCATCCTTTCCAGCTGCAGGCGCTGGGCGGGATGCTCGTCGGCGATGAGGATGCGCATGGATTTGTTAGGCATCGTCCGGACCTGGGCAGTAGGGTAATGACGGTGGCTCCATGACCATACTGCGCCGGGAACGGCAACGTCAGGCAGAACGCCTGGACGGGGGGTCTTTATTGATAGTTGTCGTGAACCCGGGAGAAATCAAGTCGCCGACTCACGGAATTTTCACATACGCTGGCAACCCGCTCAGGACTCCCACTGGCGCATGCGCACGCGACAGTGCTTCATCGCGTTGACAATGTGCTTTTCCACCACGCTGCGGGAAATATCCAGGCGCTCGGCGATCTGCTGGTGCGACAGGCCCTCGAGCTTGCGCAGCAGGAAACTCTCACGGCAAGGCGCGCTCAACTCGCCCAAGGCCTGCTGCATCAGCGCCAGGCGCTGGTCGAGCTGCATGCTGTGGGTCGGGGCGGGGCTGTGCCAGCGTTCGTCGCTGTCGAGCACCTCGAGCGGCTCGGCCTGACGCACCTGGTGGCGCCGATGATGATCGACCACCAGGTTCATCGCCGTGCGATAAAGAAACGCGCGCGGGTGTTCGATACGCTCGCCTTCCGTGCGTTCCAGCACCCGGATGTAGGCATCATGGGCGACGTCTTCGGCCGCCTGGCGATTGCCAAGCCGGGCGGACAGGAAGCTCACCAACTCGCGATAATAATGTTCCACGACGGCACCTGTCGTCTCCCTGCTCGAGCGCTGGTAGGCAGGCGCAGCGGGTCTGGATAATATCAGTGTGCGATCTTACAAATTATAATTATTCGCAGCAACACGCAGACCACCCCCTTAATGCGTTAAATCGCCAACTATTACATTCGTTTAACTGGGACCCCCGAGCGCATGCCCCGTGCGGCACTCGGCCACTACCTCCGGCTGGAAGCCCGCATGACACGCACATCCAATACCCGCCGCCGAGTGCTGTTCGGCGCCCTGGGCCTGGCCGGCCTCGGCAGCCTGGTAGCCTGGCAGGGCCTGCCGCTCGGTGGCGCACCGGTCAGCACCGTGCCGGTGCTGCGCGCCGACATCGAAAGCAGCGTCACCGCCCTGGGCACCCTGCAACCGCGCCGTTACGTCGACGTCGGCGCCCAGGCCTCGGGGCAGATTCGCAAGTTGCATGTGGAGGCCGGTGACGAAGTGCGCCAGGGCCAGTTGTTGGTGGAGATCGACCCCTCCACGCAACAGGCCAAGCTCGATGCCGGACGTTACTCGATCGAGAACCTCAAGGCCCAGCTGGCCGAACAGCGTGCGCAATACCAGCTTGCCCAGCAGCAGTACCAGCGCCAGCACGGCCTGGCCGCCGCCGGCGCCACCCGCCAGGAAGACCTGCAGACGGCGCAGGCGCAACTGAAGGTGACCCAGGCCCGCATCGACATGTACCTGGCACAGATCCGCCAGGCCCAGGCCAGCCTGCGCAGCGACGAGGCAGAACTGGGCTACACGCGCATCTACGCGCCCATGAGCGGCACCGTGGTGGCAGTGGACGCCCGCGAAGGCCAGACCCTCAATGCCCAGCAGCAGACCCCGCTGATCCTGCGGATCGCCAAGCTCTCGCCGATGACCGTCTGGGCCCAGGTGTCCGAAGCCGACATCGGCAAGGTCAAGCCGGGCATGACCGCCTACTTCAACACCCTGGCCGGTGGCAAGCGCCGCTGGACCAGCACCGTGCGCCAGATCCTGCCGGTACCCCCCAAGCCGCTGGACCAGACCAGCCAGGGCGGTGGCAGCCCGGCCAGCGCCACTGCCGGCACCACCGGCAGCAAGGTGGTGCAGTACACCGTACTGCTGGACGTGGACAACCCCGACGGCGCCCTGATGGCAGAGATGACCACCCAGGTGTTCTTCGTCGCCGGACAAGCCAGCCAGGTGCTCAGCGTGCCCCTGGCCGCGCTGGACGACACCCCCGGCGACGGCGTGCGCCTGGCCCAGGTGCTGAACAGCAAGGGCCAGGTCGAGGCGCGCCAGGTGCGCACCGGCTTGAGCGACCGTCTGCGGGTGCAGATTCTCGAAGGCCTGAACGAAGGCGAGCGCCTGGTCATCGGCCTGCCTGCCGCCAGTGGGGGTTGAGATGGCCACGCCCCTGATCGAGCTGTGCGACATCCGCAAGGTCTACGGCGGTGTCGATTCGCCCAGGGTCGAGGTGTTGCGCGGCATCAGCCTGAGCATCCACCCCGGCGAGTTCGTCGCCATCGTCGGCGCCTCGGGCTCCGGCAAATCGACCTTGATGAACATCCTCGGCTGCCTCGACCGCCCCACCTCGGGCAGCTACCGCTTCGCAGGCCGGGACGTGGCCGAACTGGACAGCGACGAGCTGGCCTGGCTACGTCGCGAAGCGTTCGGCTTCGTGTTCCAGGGCTATCACCTGATTCCTTCGGGCTCGGCCCAGGAGAACGTCGAGATGCCGGCCATCTACGCCGGCACCCCGCCCGCCGAGCGCCATGCCCGCGCCCACGCCCTGCTCGAGCGGCTGGGCCTGGCCAGCCGCACCGGCAACCGCCCGCACCAGTTGTCCGGCGGCCAGCAGCAGCGGGTGTCGATCGCCCGGGCGCTGATGAACGGCGGGCACATCATCCTCGCCGACGAGCCCACCGGCGCCCTCGATAGCCACAGCGGCGCCGAGGTGATGACCCTGCTCGACGAACTGGCCAGCCAGGGCCACGTGATCATCCTCATCACCCACGACCGTGAAGTCGCCGCCCGCGCCCAGCGGATCATCGAAGTGCGCGACGGCGAAGTGGTCAGCGACTCGCCCAGCCAGCCATCGGCCGACATCCCCCGGCAACTGCAGGCCGACGACCTGCGCCAGCGCCTGGACCGCGGCGCCACCCAGCGCGGCGCCTGGAAAGGCGAACTGGTCGAATCCCTGCAGGCTGCCTGGCGAGTGATGTGGATCAACCGCTTCCGCACCGCGCTGACCCTGCTCGGCATCATCATCGGTGTCGCTTCGGTGGTGGTCATGCTCGCGGTCGGCGAGGGCAGCAAGCGCCAGGTCATGGCGCAGATGGCCGCATTCGGCTCGAATATCCTCTACCTCAACGGCAAGCACTCCTCCGAGGAGCTGGTGGGCATCGTCACCCTCGACGATGTCGATGCCATCGGCGAGCTGCCCCAGGTCAAACGGGTCATGCCGGTGATCGGCGACAAGCTCATGGTGCGCCACGGCAACAAGGGCGAGCAGTTCTACGTTGGCGGCAACAACACCTGGTTCCCCGAGATATTCAACTGGCCCGTGGTCGAGGGCAGTTTCTACAGCGAGGCCGACGAAGCCAACGGCGCCGCCGTGGCCGTGATCGGGCAGAAGGTGCGTGACAAGATGTTCGGCCCGGGCAGCAATCCGCTTGGGCAGTACCTGCTGATCGGCAACGTGCCGTTCCAGGTGATCGGCGTGCTCCAGGGCAAAGGCGCCAGCTCCGGCAGCGAGGACAGCGACGAGCGCGTGGTGGTGCCCTACTCCGCCGCCTCCATCCGCCTGTTCGGCAGCCGCGACCCGGAATACGTCACCATTGCCGCCCTGGACTCCAGCCGGGTGAAAGAGACCGAGCAGGCGATCGAGCGCCTGATGCTGCAGCGCCACCAGGGCAAGAATGACTTCGTCCTGACCAACGACGCCGCGTTGATCCAGGCCGAGGCCCGCACGCAGAACAGCCTGTCGCTGATGCTCGGTGCGATTGCCGCGATCTCCCTGCTGGTGGGTGGCATCGGCGTGATGAACATCATGCTCATGACCGTGCGCGAACGCACCCGCGAGATCGGCATCCGCATGGCCACCGGCGCGCGCCAGCGCGACATCCTGCGCCAGTTCCTCACCGAGGCGGTGATGCTGTCGATGGTCGGCGGCGTGACCGGCATCGTCCTGGCCCTGGCCATCGGCGGCAGCCTGTTGCTGGCCGACATCGCCGTGGCCTTCGCCCTGCCCGCCATCCTCGGCGCCTTTGCCTGCGCCGTGATCACTGGCGTGGTATTCGGTTTCATGCCGGCCCGCAAGGCCGCCCGCCTCGACCCGGTCAAGGCCCTTACCAGCGAATAACCCATGACGATCCCCTGCCGTATCAGCTTGCTGGCCCTGAGCCTTGGCCTGGCCGCCTGCAGCACCCCGCCGCCGCCTGCGGCGAACATCGACACCCCGCCAGCCTGGCAAGGGCCGACCAGCGCCAACCAGACGCAGCCGGACAGCCAGTGGTGGCGCGCCTTTGCCAGCCTGGAACTGGACCGGCTGGTCGAACGCGCGCGCTTGAACAGCCACGACCTGGCGGCGGCCGCGGCGCGGGTGCGCAAGGCCCAGGCCAGCGCGGTGATCGCCGGCGCCCCCTTGTTACCCGAAGTACAGGCCGGCCTCGATGGCAGCCGCCAGCGCCTGCTGCGTGGCGAAGGCAATGACCAGCTCGACGCCAGCAGCAGCGAGCGCACCAGCACCTCGTTCGGCACCCGCCTGAGCGCCAGCTACGAGATCGATTTCTGGGGCGGCCTGCGCGCCACCCGCGACAGCGCGCTGCGCAGCCTGGATGCCAGCCGTTTCGATCGCCAGACCGTCGAGCTGACCCTGGTCAGCGCCGTGGCCGACAGCTACCTGCAAGGCCTGGCACTCGACGAGCAACTGCGCATCGCCCGGCTCAACCTGGACAATGCCCGCGACGTGCTGGGGCTGGTCGAGGCGCGCGAACGCTCAGGCTCGGCCACCCGCCTGGAACTGGCCCAGCAGCGCAGCCTGGTGGCTGCCCAGGAACGCCAGCTGCCGTTGCTCGAACAGCGCCGCCAGGACAACCGCATCGTCCTCGCCACCCTGCTGGGCGACCCGGTGCAGGCCCTGCCCGACAATCGCGAAATGATCAGCAACATACAGTGGCCCAGTATCGGCAGCGGCGTGCCCAGCGAACTGCTCGGCCGGCGGCCGGACATCGCCGCCGCCGAAGCGCGCCTGGCGGCGGCCAGCGCCAACATTCAGGTGGCCCGGGCGGCCATGCTGCCTCGCCTGATACTCGGCGCGAACCTGGGCAGCGGTGCGCGCACCCTGCCCAATGTCTTCGACAGCCCCTACTACACCCTGACTGCAGGCCTCGCCGCGCCGATCTTCAACAACGGCCGACTCAGCGCCGCACGGGACCAGGCCAGCGCCGAACAGGAGGAATTGCTGGAGCTGTACCGCGGCAGCATCCTGGCGGGCTTCGCGGATGTGGAGAAAGCCTTGAACGCCATCGCCGGTGTTGAACGCCAGCGCCGCTGGCAGGACCAGGAGGTGGAACAGGCACGCATCGCCTTCGACCTGGCCCAGCAACGTTACGCCGCCGGCGCCGAGACCCTGCTGACAGTGCTCGAAACCCAGCGCACGCTGTACCTGGCCCAGGACCAGCAGGCACAGCTGCGCCTGGAGCAGTTGCAGGGTAGCGTGGCGCTGTACAAGGCATTGGGTGGGGGCTGGCAGACGCCGGGCAAACTGTAGGGCACGCGACAAATCCCTGCAGGCGCGGGTTTGCCCGCGCTTGCAGGGACATGGGGTGATCAGGGCACGATGTTCTTCAGTGACAGGTGGCGCGCGTACCAGGGGCGCTGCGGCACCTTGCGCAGCAGGCTATCCAGCTTTTCCTCGTCACCGAACGTGATACGCAGGGCCAGCTTCATGGTCTCCACGTCCATCTCCACCGACTTGCCCAGGCGCATGCCTGGCTGCGTGCTGCAGCCATGGGTGTCCGGGCCCAGCCACGGGTCGCCGGCTTCGACCCAGCGGCCCGGGGCGAACCAGGGCACGCCATTGACCTCCAGGCGCCGTACCTGGCCGGGGTGATAGCGCTCATGGGCCCGGAACCAGTCGTCGATGCGGTCGTCGATCCAGCCATGGAACCCCCAGAACACCGGATTGACATGGGACGAGAACGGGTCGCCGAGAAAATCGTTTTCGGGCTCGAACCAGCGCGCGGCAAAGTCGGCCTGGTCACGGGCGAACGGCACCGGCGCGCCATTGTTCGGATCACGCGGAACCGACGCCCAGCACATGTGCAGCCAGTCGTGCAGGTTCATCTCCAGTTCCGAACCGAAGGCCCCCAGGGTCAGCTTCGACAGGTACAACGGGTCCTGGTACTGCGACTCCCACACCTGGAAGTTGCTGCAATAGGTTTCGCCGGCCTTGATTGCCCCGACCCACTGGCCATAGGCCTCGTCGCCCGGCGCCTGCCAGGTCGGCGGCACGCAGTAGCCGTCGTGGTTGTCGAAATAGCGGGCAAAGCCTGCGCGGTCGAACTCGACGCTCGGCTGCGGCAGCGGGAAGCGCTGCCAGGAGGGCAGGTCCTGCAAGGTGCGTGCATGCATCAGCATGTGCCGGTGCATGAACAGGAAATCGATACCCGAGCCATTGCGGTGCTTGCGCGGGCCACGGGCATCGCGCTCATGGTCCCTGGGCCCGGGCTGCCAGCCCAGGCCACGCAGGGCGTCCTGCTTGTTCTGCGGCAACTTGTGCCACTGGTCACGGGTGGCATGCCAGAGCTGGTGGAACAAGCGGTGTTCGGCACCGACCACCCAGGCCAGCATCTCGGGGGTATAAGGCAGGCGCTCACGGGCCTCGGGGAACAACCGCTTGACCGCGACGAAGCGGCTGTCGGGCACCGGCAGGGTCAGCGGCCGATCCAGACGCTGCACGCGTCCGGTCAGCGTGCCGCTGCCGGCATTGGCGAACTCGGCCCAGACTTCGTCCAGACTGGCCACGCACTCATAGCCCGGCCCGCCATGCTGGTTGATCAGGCGCCAGCGCACCTGCGCGCTGCTCGCGCCGACCAGGTCGCCCAGCACCCGGTAGGCCGGCTCGCCAGCCCCACGCAAGCGCTCGCCGGTATCGACGAAACCGCGCAGACCGCGCCCCTTGGTGGCGACGTCGAGGAACATCTCGACACCTTGCTGGGGCAGCCCATCCAGGCCGCGCTCGGCACCCTCGAAGCGGATTTCCCAGACGCCGCGCAGTTGGTCCGCGAGCATCTGGCCTGCGTAGTCGGCCAGCTCGACGCTGGCTTCCCCAGGCGTGACGATGTCGTCCTCGGGATCATGGGTCAGTTGCTTGTGCGCGTAATAGGCCGCCGTGCCTGTGGCGCCCGCCACAGCCAGGCCGGCGATGAATCCTCGTCGGGAAATTGTCATTGCGCCTCAATCCGTCTTCGCGTGCCGCGACTGCTATCCAAGCTAGAACGTAGGCGGGCCAGGGAAATTTAGGCGCGGCACACCCCGGCTAATTAACCGCGCAGTGCGCTCGTCTGATGGGTATCTCCCGCTGACAGAGGCATGCCCATGACCTCCCCGCTTGCCCGCCTGGCACCTGCTGCCCAGGCCACGCCCTACCGGCTCTTCGACCTCGACCTCAAGGCCATCGAACCCCTGAGTCCCTCACTGACGCGCTTCGTCTTCACCGGCGAGGACGTCGCGCAGATGACCACCGTGGCCCCCGACCAGCGTGTGAAGTTGCTGTTTCCGACGCCAGCCGGCGCGCCATCCAACCTGCCCAAGCACGCGCAATGGCAGCAGGCGCGGCGCGAACTGCCGGCGCAAGACATGCCGCCCATGCGCACCTACACCATCCGCGCCCTGCGCCGCGAGGCGCTGGAGGTGGATGTGGACTTTGTCCTGCACGGCGTCAATGGCCCCGCCTCGGCCTGGGCCACCCACGCCCGCGTCGGCGATCGCCTGCAGATGGTCGCCCCCAACCTGGCGTATGCCGACGACCCCGGCGGCTATGAATGGAAACCACCACGCAGCGCCCGGCGCATTCTGCTGATCGGCGACGAAACCGCCCTGCCGGCGATTGCCGGCATCCTCGAACAGCTGGTCACGACCGCGCCGGAGCTGGCAGTGGAAGCCTTCATCGAAGTCCCGTTGGAAGCCGACTGTCTCGACCTGCGCCAGAGCCCGGCCACCCGCCTGCACTGGCTGCCACGCGACCTGCTGCGCAGCGAGCACGGCCAAGGCATGCAGCACGCCGTGCGCGAGCTGGCCAGCCTGCCGGCGCTGCGTGGCGCGTCGACGGTCGAGTTGGAAGACGTGGATATCGACGAAAGCATCCTGTGGGAACAGGCCTGCGGCGAACACGGCGACTTCCATGCCTGGATCGCCGGGGAGTCGGGGACTGTCATGGATATCCGCCGCTACCTGATCAAGGAGCGCGGACTGCCGCGAGAAAGCCTGACGCTGATGGGCTACTGGCGCGCCGGGCGCGTGTTCGACTGAACATGAACAGGGGCGCCTTGCGCCCCATCGCCGGCTTGCCGGCGATGGGGTCCTGACCAACAAGACGAAGGGGCTGAACGCAGCCCCGGAACATCAACCGGCCTTGACCGCCGCCGCGACGGCTTCGGCAAATCTGGCGGCCACTTCATCGATCTGCTCGGCACTGATGATCAACGGCGGCAGGAAGCGCACCACAGCACCATGGCGGCCGCCCAGCTCGAGAATCAGGCCGCGGCGCAGGCACTCGCGCTGCACCTTCGGCGCCAGGCTGCGGCATGCCGGCGGATGCCCCTGCGCGTCGCGCTTGCCCGCCGGGTCCACCAGCTCCACGCCCAGCATCAAGCCACGGCCACGAATGTCGCCAAGCTGCGGATAGTCCTGCTGCAACCGCTGCAGGTGCCCGCGCAGGCGCTGGCCCATGGCCTCGGCGTGCTCGCACAGGCGGTGCTCGACCAGGTACTTCATCACCGCAGAGCCCGCCGCCATGGCCATCTGATTGCCACGGAAGGTGCCGGCATGGGCGCCCGGCGACCACTGGTCGAGCCAGTCGCGGTAGACCATCACCGCCAGCGGCAGGCTGCCGCCGATGGCCTTGGACAGGGTGACCACGTCAGGCACGATGCCGGCGTGCTCGAAGGCGAACATCTTGCCGGTGCGGGCGAAGCCGCTCTGGATCTCGTCGACGATCAGCGCCACCCCGGCCTGCTCGGTGATCCGGCGCAGCCCGCGCAACCACTCGATATCGGCAGGGATCACACCGCCCTCGCCCTGCACCACCTCGACGATCACCGCTGCCGGCAGCGCCACCCCGGCTTCGGGGTCGTTCAGCAGGTTTTCCAGGTAGTGCAGGTTGGCGCGCACGCCCGCCTCGCCACCCAGCCCGAACGGGCAACGGTAGTCATAGGGGTAAGGCAGGAACTGCACGCCATTGTTCAGCAGCGCGCCAAGTGGCTTTTTCGGCCCCAGGCTGCCCATCAGACTCAGGGCGCCCTGGGTCATGCCATGATAGGCGCCCTGGAACGCCAGCACGGTGCTGCGCCCGGTCACGGTACGCACCAGCTTGAGCGCGGCCTCCACCGCATCGGTACCGGTCGGGCCGCAGAACTGGATCTTGGCTTCGCCGCGCAGGCCCTCGGGCAACAGGCCGAACAGGTCCTGGACGAACCGGTCCTTGACCGGCGTGGTCAGGTCCAGGGTATGCAGTGGCAGCTCGTCGGCCAGCACGCGCTGGATGGCGTCGATCACCACCGGATGGTTGTGGCCCAAAGCCAGCGTGCCGGCACCGGCCAGGCAGTCGATGAACTGGCGGCCCTCGACGTCCTCGACGTAAAGCCCACGGGCGCGCTTGAGCGCCAGCGGGATGCGCCGCGGGTAGCTACGGGCGTTGGACTCCTGCTGTTGCTGGCGCAGCAGCAGGGGTGAGTCCTCGAATTCGTACAGCGGGCGCGGCGCGGTGGCCGGCAGCACCTGGGCAAGGCTGGAAGCGGTCGACATCGGAAAATCCCTCGCAAGCAAGCGAATGTGCCCGCCACGCGCCCTGTAACCGGATGTGTGTCGGGTTCTTATCGCTTGAAAAACGCTTCAGCGAGGTGCGGATTTAGCGGTTGCCGTCGGATTTGTTGCGGATCAACTCCCTGAGCGTGCCGGCACCTGCAGGCGCACCCGCAAGCCATCGGCCTGGCTGTCGAAACGCAGGCTGCCGGCACAGCGCTGGACGATGGCCTGGACGATCGCCAGCCCCAGGCCGCAGCCGCCGCTCTGGCCGTTGCGCCAGAAGCGCTCGGTCAGGTGTTCGAGGTCGCCCTGCGCGATACCTGGACCATGGTCGCGGACGAGGAAATCCACCTGGCCGTCCTGCGCCTGCACATCCAGCTCCACGGCGGCATCGCCGCCATGGCGCAGGGCGTTGTCCAGCAGGTTGCGCAGTGCCGCCACCGCCAGCGGCGCCGGCATGCTCAGGTAGACCTTGGCCGCCTCCTCGGGCAGATGCAGGTGAATGCGCCGGTTGTCGCCGCCACCGGCATCCTCGATGGCCTGCCGGGCAACCTGGGCGGCACTGCACTGCACGCCGTCATCGAACGACAGGCTGCCCTCGACCCGCGCCAGCATCAGCAACTGCTCCAGCGTGCGGTGCATGCGGTCGGTACCCTGCTCGGCGTGTTCCAGCGCCTGTTCGCGCACCGCGCCATCAGTCATGCGCGCTACCTGCAGGTGGGTCTTGATCGCGGTCAACGGGCTGCGCAGTTCGTGGGCGGCGTCGTCGGTCAGGCGGCGTTCACGCTCGAGGGTCTGGGCGATGCGCAGGAACAGCTGGTTCTGGGTGTCGAGCAACGGTTGCAATTCGCTGGGCAACCCGGCCACCTGCAAGGGTTCGACACTGTCGGCGCGGCGCCTGCGCAAGGCATCGCGCATGCGATTGAGCGGTTCCAGGCCTTTGCCCAGGCCGATCCACAACAACCCCAGGCTGCCCAGCAGGGCCATGAACACCGGGGCCGAGGCCGCCAGCAGGATCGACTGGTTCAGCGCCTCGCGCTCCTGGTGACGATCGGCGGTGGTAATACGCACGTCGCCATGGTTGTAGGTGAAGGTACGCCATGAGGCGCCATCGATGGTCTGGTCACGGAACCCGCTGCGCTCGTCGTCCATGGCACCATCGTGCTTGTGGTTGCTGGCGAGGATCTCGCCGCGCAACGAGCTGACCTGGCAGGCCATGCCATCCGGCACGCTGAACTGGTCGGCGGAGAAATGCGCATCCTGGCCCTTGGCGGTCAGCGGCTGCGGCAATTGGTCGATCAGCCCCGCGACCATGCGTGCCGAGGCCACCAGCCGCTGGTCGAGGGAGAACATCATCTGCTGGCGCAGGTCACGCAGCATCCACGCTGCCGCCAGCACCCAGATGACGATGAACACGCTGCCGAGGATCAGCGACAGGCGTACCCGCAGGCTCATGATGCGGCCTCCTCCGGCGCCTGGGCCGGGCCCAGGCGGTAACCCAGGCCGCGCACGGTCTCGACGATGCTGTTGCCCAGCTTGCGCCGCAGGTGGTGGATATGCACGTTCAGCGCATTGCTCTCGACTTCGTCGCCGAAGCCATAGACGCAGTCCTTGAGCTGCTCGCTGGAGAGCACGCGCCCCGGGTTCTGCAGCAACGCCTGGAGCAGCGCCTGTTCACGCCGCGACAGGTCCAGTGGCCGGCCAGCCAGGCTCGCCTCGCAACTGCTGGGGTCGTAGCGCAGCGGGCCATGCTCGATCACGTTCACCGCCCGCCCGGCCACCCGGCGCAGCAGGGTGTGCAGGCGGGCGGCCAGTTCGCGCAGGTCGAAGGGTTTGAGCAGGTAATCGTCGGCGCCGGCCTGCAGGCCATCGACCCGGTCGGTGACCGCGTCACGGGCAGTGAGCACCAGTACCGGCAGGATCTCGCCCTGCTGGCGCAGGCGGCGCAGCAGCTTCAGGCCGTCTTCGTCGGGCAGACCCAGGTCGAGGATCATCACGTCGAACTTGGCGGTCTGCAGCATCTGCCGGGCCTGCGAGGCGCTGGCCACCCGGTCCACGGTCAGGCCTTGGGCCGAGAGGCCGGCGCAGATGCCGCTGGCGATCAGGTCGTCGTCCTCGCAGAGCAGAACGTGCATGGGGGAGCTCCTGGGTAGGGAAGATGGCATTGCACAGGTTGATCATTAAGGGGGGATTATGAACCGGTTTGGCGACGTTCGTCGGGCTGATAGCATCGGGCGCTGCAACTCTCCCACCAATGGTCCTAGGACCAGCTTAAC
This sequence comes from Pseudomonas sp. FG36, assembly GCF_057809275.1. Lineage (NCBI taxonomy): Bacteria > Pseudomonadati > Pseudomonadota > Gammaproteobacteria > Pseudomonadales > Pseudomonadaceae > Pseudomonas > Pseudomonas sp. FG36. The sequence continues at coordinate 50,003 of NZ_JBMDJQ010000029.1, read as the reverse complement.
CTTCAGTTAATAACCCAAGGCCAGCATGGCCTCCTTCAAAGTTCTGCCAAGGCGTCGACATGCGTGTTCTCCTGCTTTTCCTGACATTCCTGCTCGCCGGCCCTCTACAGGCCAACCCGTTCGCGGTCAAACCGGACTTCCTGCCGGTGAACGAAGCCTTCGTGCTGACCCACGACCGCCTGGAAAACGGCCAGATGCGCCTGCATTTCCAGATCAAGGACGGCTACTACCTTTACCAGAAACGCCTGAAGTTCGAAGGCCTGCCCCCCGAGCAGCACCCACCCCTGCCCCAGGCCGAGAACCACCACGACGAGTTCTTCGGTGACAGCGCGGTCTACCGCACCGAACTCGAGCTGCTGCTGCCGGCCAACGCCAGCGGTGAGCTGCGCCTGGGCTGGCAAGGCTGCGCGGACGCAGGGCTATGTTATCCGCCGCAGACCACCCCGATCGCCCTTGGCGGGGCGGCTGCGGCAACGCCGGCTGCCGACCAGGCCAGCGACCAGGCCCTGGCCGGCACCCTGCAGCAGGACAGCCTGGCCTGGAGCCTGCTGGCCTTCTTCGGCCTGGGCCTGCTGCTGGCCTTCACCCCCTGCTCGCTGCCGATGCTGCCAATCCTCGCCGGGCTGGTCCTGGGCAATGGCGCCAGCGCTCGCCGTGGCTGGTGGCTGGCCGGCGTCTATGTGTTGAGCATGGCCCTGGTGTACGCCGCACTCGGCGTGATCGCCGCGCTGCTGGGCGCCAGCCTGCAGGCCTGGCTGCAACAACCCTGGCTGCTGGGTAGCCTGGCGGGGCTGTTCGTGCTGCTCGCCCTGCCGATGTTCGGTGCCTTTGAACTGCAACTGCCAGCCGCCCTGCGTGACCGCCTGGACCGCGCCGGGCAAGGCACCCGTGGCGGCAACCTGTATGGCGCGGCGCTGCTGGGCGCCCTGTCGGGCTTGCTGCTGGGCCCTTGCATGACCGCGCCACTGGCCGGCGCGCTGCTGTTCATCGCCCAGAGCGGCGACGTGCTGCAAGGGGCACTGGTGCTGTTCGCCCTCGGCCTGGGCATGGGTGTCCCGCTGTTGCTGCTGGTCACCCTGGGCAATCGCTACCTGCCACGCCCGGGCGCCTGGATGAACCTGGTCAAGGGCTTGTTCGGCTTCGTGTTCCTGGCCATGGCCCTGTACACCGTGCGCGGCCTGCTGCCGGAAACGCTGGTACTGGCCCTGGCCGGCGCCTGGTTGGTCGCCCTAGGGTGGGCCGCCTGGCCTGCCCTGCAGCGCCTGCCGGCCTTGCGTGCGATCCCCCTGCTGGGCGCGCTGTGGGGTGGCCTGTTGCTGGTGGGCGCCGCAGCCGGTGGCAACGATGTGTGGCAGCCGTTGCAGCCTTTTGCCGGCAAGAGCACGGCCGCGGCCCCCGCCAGCGGCCACGACGCCTTTGTCACCGTCAGCGCACCGTCCGAGCTGCAACGTGAACTCGATGCCGCCAAAGCCCGTGGCCAATGGGTACTGGTGGACTATTACGCCGACTGGTGCGTGTCGTGCAAAGTCATGGAGAAGCAGGTGTTCGCCCGTGCCGATGTCCAGGCCAGCCTTGACGATGTGCACCTGCTGCGCCTGGATGTGACCGCCGACTCCCCGGCCAGCCGAGAACTGCTGCAACGCTACCAGGTTCCGGGCCCGCCCAGCCTGATCTGGGTCGGCCCGGAGGGCGAGGAACGTCGCGCCCGCCGCATCACCGGTGAAATCGACGCCGCCGGATTCCTCCAGCACTGGGCCCAGACCAGGAGCCAAGGCTGATGCTCACCATCACCCTCGGGCCGCTGACCATGGCCCTCAACCACCTGCTGCTGCTTGCCGCACTGGGCATCGCCAGCCTGGTCGGCTGGCGGGTCGCCAGGCGCGGCGGCGAAAACCCCGAGTCGGCGCTGTTCAACCTGTTCCTGCTGGGCTTGCTGTTTGCCCGCCTGGGTTTTGTCCTCGCCTACTGGCCGATGTACCGTGACGACCTGCTGCAAGTCATCGACATCCGCGACGGCGGCTTCCTGCTCTGGGGCGGGCTGCTGGGCATCGTCCTCGGCACCCTGTGGCAAGGCTGGCGCCGCCCGGGCCTGCGCCGCCCGCTGGGCTGGGCGCTGTTCAGCGGCGCCCTGTTCTGGGGGCTCGCCAGCCTGGCCAGCCATCTCTACAGCAAAGGCACCGAGCTACCCGACATGAGCCTGCGCGACAGCCGCGGCCAGGCGGTGGCCCTGCACGACTACCGCGGCCGCCCACTGGTGATCAACATCTGGGCCACCTGGTGCCCACCCTGCCGTCGCGAGATGCCGGTGCTGCAACAGGCCGAGGACGACTATCCCCATGTGACCTTCCTGTTCGTCAACCAGGGGGAGACCCCGGAGAACGTCAGCACCTTCATGGCCACCACCGGCCTGACCCTCTCCAACGTACTGTTCGACGGAACGGGCGAGCTGGCCCGCAAGGTCGGCTCCATGGCCTTGCCCACTACCCTGTTCTACAACGCCGAAGGGCGGCTGGTCGGCAGCCACCTGGGCGAACTGTCGCGCGCCAGCCTGCGCCACGCCCTGGAACCCTTCGAACGCGCCAACGCGCCCGCCCCACAAGGAAACTGACATGCGATTGAATGCGCTGCTGCCCCTGACCCTCGCCCTGCTCGCCACACCCACGCTGCAAGCCGAGGAGCTGCCCAAGGCGATCCAGCAACTGCAGGCCAAGGGCGCCGTGATCAAGGGCAGCTTCGACGCCCCCAACGGGCTGCGCGGCTATGCCGCCGAGTACCACAACAACGGTATTGCCCTGTACCTCACCCCCGACGGCAAGCACGTCCTGGTCGGCAGCCTGTTCGACGAGCAAGGCAAGGACCTCAGTGCCGAGCCGCTGGAAAAACTGGTGTACGCACCGATGAGCAAGGCCGTGTGGGCGAAAATGGAAAAGACCGCCTGGATCCAGGACGGCAAGGTCGACGCGCCGCGTACCGTCTACCTGTTCAGCGACCCCAACTGCCCCTACTGCAACATGTTCTGGCAACAGGCCCGGCCTTGGGTCGAGTCAGGCAAGGTACAGCTGCGCCACATCATGGTCGGCATCATCCGCGAGGACAGCCCGGGCAAGTCCGCCGCGCTGCTCGCGGCCAAGGACCCGGCCAAGGCCCTGCAGGAACACGAGAAGGCCGGCAAGGCCAGCACGCTCAAGGCGCTGGACAAGGTACCGGAGGCGGTACAGAAGAAGCTCGAGGCGAACCTGGCGTTGATGGAAGAACTGGGCCTGGCGGCAACCCCGGCGATCTTCTATCAGGACGAGCAGGGGCAGCTGCAGAGCCAGCAAGGCGCGCCGCGGCCGGAGATGCTCGGGAAGATCCTCGGCAAACGCTGAAAACCATCGCGGGGCAAGCGGCACAGAGCCGATGCGACTTGCCCCGCGATGACCGTTACAACGCCTCCAGCTCCGCCATCAGGTCGCTCAGCCGATCGACCTTGGCGTCATCCAGCGCGCTGTCCTGCAGCCCGCGCACATAGTCCGCCAGCTCTTCCACCGTGCTGCACTCGAACATCGCCCGCAACGGCACGTTCAACTGCAGGGCCTTCTGTACCCGCGAGGCGATCTGCGTTGCCAGCAGCGAATGCCCGCCCAGCTCGAAGAAGTTGTCGCGCACACCCACCCGCTCGGCCTTGAGCACATCGGCCCAGATCCCGGCGAGGGTCTCTTCAAGCTCGTTGCGCGGTGCCAGGTAGGCCTGGCTGTGCTGGCCACCGATATCGATGGCCGGCAGCGCCTTGCGGTCAAGCTTGCCGTTGGCGTTGTGCGGCAGGCTGTCGAACCAGCCCCAGTGCAGCGGCACCATGTACTCCGGCAACTCGGCGCGCAGGCGCTGCTTGAGCTGGTCGAGCAGCGCGGCGTCGGCACTGACGCCCTGGTGCGCCACCAGGTAGCCGACCAGATGCTTGCCGTTGACGCCCTCCTGCACGCCCACCGCGGCATCGCGCAGCTCCGGCTGTTCGTGCAGGCGCGCCTCGATCTCGCCCAGCTCGATGCGGTAGCCACGGATCTTCACCTGATGGTCGATACGACCGACGTACTCCAGCACGCCATCCGGACGGCGCCGCGCCAGGTCGCCGGTGCGGTACAGGCGCTCACCAGGCGCACCGTACGGGTGCGGGATGAACGCCTGCGCCGTGCGCAGCGGGTCGCCGACATAGCCACGGCCCACACCGGTACCGGCGACGCACAGCTCGCCCACCGCGCCCAGCGGCACCAGGGTCTGGTCCTCGCCGAGCAGGTACAGGCGGTTGTTGTCGGTCGGCGTGCCGATCGGCAGGTAGCTGCCCTGGGTCGAGGCGGCATCGACGCGGAAGAACGCCACGTCGTCCGAGCACTCCGCCGGGCCGTAGGCGTTGACCAGGCCGATGGCCGGGTAGCGCTGCAGCCACTGGGCGGCCAGCTCGGGCGGCATGGCCTCGCCGGTCGGCAGCATCCAGCGCAGCCCATCGAGGGCCTGGTGATCGTTGGCCAGCATGCCCTGGATCAGCGACGGCACACTCTCCAGCACGGTGATGCCGGTGGCCTGCACATGGCTCAGCAGGCCTTGCGGATCATGGGCGATGGCGTTCGGCACGATCTCCACGCGGGCCCCGAACAGCGGCGCGGCGAGGAACTGCCACACCGAGATGTCAAAGCTCTGCGAGGCGGTCTGGGCAATCACGTCCTGCTCGTCCAGGGCCAGGTACGGCACCTTGCTCAGCTGGTTGTTGAGCATGCCGCGCTGCTCGACCATCACGCCCTTGGGCAAGCCGGTGGAGCCGGAGGTGTAGATCACGTAGGCAAGGTTGTCCGGAGCGCTGTGGATGCCAAGGTTGTGGCTGGCCACGTTGCTTGCCTGCACGTCTTCCCAGACCAGCAGCTTCGGCCGCGCCGCGCCCGCTACTTCATCGAGCAGCTGGCGCGCCTGCTCGGCGCAGGCCGCGCTGCACACCAGCACTGGCGTGCGGCTCAGCTCGACGATGCGTTGCAGGCGCGCCGCCGGCAGGCCCGGATCCAGCGGCAGGTAGCCGGCGCCGGCCTTGAAGCTGCCGACGATCATGCCCAGCAGCGCCAGGCCGCGCTCGGCCAGCAGCGCCACCGGTTGGTCGATGGCCACGCCAGCCGCGACCAAGGCATGACCCAGCCGGTTGGCCGCCACGTTCAGGCCCGCATAGTCGTAAGCGGCCGCCTCGCAACGAGCGACGGTGCGCTGCGGATGCGCGGCCACCCGCGCCTCGAACAGCTCGACGTAGCTCTGCTCCAGCGCATAGGCATGCTCGGTGCGGTTGCAGTCCTCGAGCAGGAAACGTTGTTCGTCGGCCCCCAGCAGCGGCAGCTCGCCTACCTCGCCCTCGAAGCCCTCGACCAGCGCCAGCAGCAGGCGCTTGAATTCGGCGAGCAGGCGCTCGACGGTCGGGTAGTCGAAGTAGCGCTGGTCGAACGACAGGTGCAGGCCCAGGTCATCGCCCGGGTAGCACACCGCGGTCAGCGGGAAGTTGGTGTGGGTCCGGCCCGAGTCGGAGCTGGCGTCCAGGTGCTGGGCGTGGTCGAGCACCGCCGTTTCCACCGGGGCGTTCTCGAACACGAACAGGCTGTCGAACAGCGGCTGGCCCTTGGGCAGTTCGCTGCATTCCTGGATCGCCACCAGCGGCAGGTACTCGTATTCACGCAACTGCATGTTGCGATCGAGCAAGCCCTGCAGCCACTGGCGCACGCTGCTGCGCTCGCCCGGCTGCGGCAACTGCACGCGCAGGGCGATGCTGTTGATGAACAGGCCGACCGTACGCTGCATCTGCGGCATGCTCACCGGGCGCCCGGCCACGGTGACGCCGAACACCACGTCGCGATCGCCGCTGTAGCGCGCCAGGGTCAAGGCCCAGGCCGCCTGGGCGAAGGTGTTGACCGTCAGCTGGTGGGCCTGGGCCAGTTCACGCAGGCGGGCGCCCTCGCTCACTTGCAGGCGGGTGTAGCAGTCACCCACGACCATGCCGTCACCGGCGTGGTCATGGCGTAGCGGACGGTCGCTGGGGATCGCCGTGGCGCGCTCGAAGCCGGCCAGGTTGGCCTGCCACCACTGGCGCGCCTCGTCGAGGTCCTGGCGCTGCAGCCAGCCGATGTAGTCGCGGTAGCGCGGCGGCACCGGCAACTGGGCCTGGCGCCCTTCGCCCAGGGCCTGGTAGATCTCGAAGAAGTCGTTCATCAGCAGCGAGCGGCACCAGGCATCGATGAGGATGTGGTGGTTGCTCATCATGAACCAGTAACGCGCATCGTCCACGCGCACCAGGCGCAGGTGGAACGGTGCTTCGCGCAGCAGCTCGAAGCCGGCCTCGCGCTCCTCCTTGTGCAGCGCTTGCAGGCGCGCTTCCTGGGCGTGCTCGTCAAGGCCGCGCCAGTCCTGGTAGTCCACCGCGGTCTTGCCGGGTTTGTGGATGATCTGCAGCATCGCTTCGCCGGCGTTCCAGCTGAACGAGGCGCGCAACGCCTCGTGGCGCGCCACCACCGCCTGCCAGGCCTGGGCGAAGCGCTCGGGGTCGAGGGCGCTGTTGATGCGGTAGCGGTCCTGCATGTAGTAGATGCCGGTGCCCGGCTCTAGCAGGGTGTGCAGCAGCAGGCCTTCCTGCATCGGCGTCAGCGGGTAGACGTCCTCGATCTCGGCGGCCGGGATCGGCAGCGTGTCGATCTGCTCCTGGGTCAGTTGCGCCAGGGGGAAGTCCGAGGGGGTGAAGCTGCCGTTGCCGTCCGCCAGGCAGTGGGCGACCAGGGCCAGCAGCTCCTGGCGATATGCCTCGGCCAGACGGGCGATGGTCGCCTCGTCATAGCGCTCGGCGCTGAAGCTCCAGCGCAGTTGCAGCGCGCCGCCGTAGACCTGGCCATCGACGCTCAGCCAGTTCGGCAGCGGCGCATCCAGGTCATGGGCCAGGCCCGCCGGGGCGTCCAGCGGCTGGAACAGTGCCGCCTGGTCGAACTGCTGGTCGAACTGGCCGAGGTAGTTGAAGGTGATCCGGGCCTGGGGCAAGGCGGCCATGCGCTCACGCCCGGCCTCGTCGGCCAGGTAGCGCAGCACACCGTAACCCTGGCCTTTGTGCGGCACCTGGCGCAGTTGTTCCTTGATGCGCTTGATCGACGCGGCGCGGCCAACTTCGCCCTCGACCATTACGGGGCTCAGGCTGAGTGGGTAGGCGTTGGTGAACCAGCCGACGCTGCGGGTCAGGTCCATGTCCTCGAACAGACCATCGCGGCCATGGCCTTCCAGCTGCACCAGCACCTGCTCGTCGCCGCTCCAGTGGCACAGTGTGCGCGCCAGGGCAGTCAGCAGCAGATCGTTGACCTGGGTGTGGTAGGCCGCCGGCGCCTGTTGCAGCAGTTGGCGGGTCTGTTCCACGTTCAGGTCGATGGCAAGGCTGCGGGCATGGCGGTGCAGGTTGCCGCCCTGGGGATGATCGCAGGGCAGTTCGCGACGGGCGTTGCCCAGTTGCGCTTCCCACCAGCCCAGCTCGTCGCGCAGCGAATCGCTGCCGGCATAGCTGGCCAGGCGCGCCGCCCAGTCGCCCATGGCGTGGGTCTTGGCGGCCAGGGTTTCACCGCGGTACAGCGCCTGCAGGTCTTCCAGCAGGACGCGCCAGGACACGCCATCGACCACCAGGTGATGGATCGCCAGCAGCAGACGCTGGACGCCCTGGTCATCGCTGACCAGCAAGGCGCGCAGCAGCGGCCCCTCGGCAAGGTCGAGGCTGCGCTGCACATCGGTATACAGCGCCTGGCAGTCCTCGAAATCACTCACCGTCGCGGTCCACAGCAATGGCTGGGAGCTCGGCTGGGCGTACTCGGCCTGCCAGCGGCCGTTGGCCTGGCTAAAGCGCAGGCGCAGGCTGTCGTGGTGTTGCACCAGCGCGGCCAAAGCCCGCTCCAGCGCTTCGGCCTGCAACGGCTGGCGCGCCTGCAGCAGCACCGCCTGGTTCCAGTGTTGCGGCTGCGGCACTTCGCTGTCGAAGAACCAGTGCTGGATCGGCGTCAGGCCGGCGCTGCCCTGACGTGCGCCCTGCTCGATTGCGCTCGGCGCCTCGCTGCGGGTCACCACTGCCGCCAGGGTCTGGATGGTCTGGTGCTGGAACAGGTCACGCGGGGTGAATTGCAGCCCCAGCTGACGGGCACGGCTGACCACCTGGATCGACAGGATCGAGTCGCCGCCCAGTTCGAAGAAGTTGTCCTGCACGCCGATGCGCGGCAGGTTGAGCACCTCGCGCCAGATCTGCGCCAGCTGCCCTTCCAGCTCGTTGGCCGGGGCCTGGTAATGCTGGCGAGCCTGCTCCAGATCCGGGGCCGGCAACGCGCGGCGGTCGAGCTTGCCGTTGCCCATCAGCGGCAGGCTGTCGAGCAGCACCAGGTGCGCCGGCACCATGTAGTCGGGCAGGTGCTGGCGGGCATCGGCCTTGACCGCCTCGCGCAGCAGGGCCTGGGCCTCGCCGTCGGCGCTGGCCTGTGGGCACACCAGGTAGCCCACCAGCTGCTTGCCACCCGGCAGATCGAGGGCCAGGACCACCGCCTCCTCGACGTCGGCGTGCTCCTGCAGGCGACTCTCGATCTCGCCCAGCTCGATACGGAAGCCACGGATTTTCACCTGCTGGTCGGCCCGCCCGACATACTCCACCAGGCCATCGGCGCGCAGGCGCACCAGATCGCCGGTACGGTACAGGCGACCGCCGGCATGGCTGAACGGGTCGGCGACGAAACGCTCGGCGCTCAGGCCCGGACGGTCGTGGTAGCCCTGGGCCAGGCCGGCACCGCCGACGTACAGTTCACCGATGCCACCTTGCGGCAGCAGCGCCAGGTCCTCGTCAAGGATATAGGCGGTGCGGGCACCGATGACCCGGCCGATCGGCACGCTGCCGGCGTCGACCGGTATCTGCTCCGGCGCCAGGCAGGCCAGTGGCATCACCACCGTTTCAGTCGGGCCGTAGGCGTTGAAGAACTGCTGCGGCGCAAAGGCCTGGCGGATGCGTTGCAGGTGCTCCCCGGTCAGCGCCTCGCCACCGGTGATCACCAGGCGCACCGGCAATTGCTCGCCCTGCCCGGCCAGGTACTGGGCCAGCTGGCTGCCGTAGCTCGGGGTGAAACCGAGCACGCTGACTTGCTGCTCGCGCACCAGCTGGCAGATTTCCTCGGCGCCCCACTGCCCTTGGGCACGCAGCACCACGCGGGCGCCGCACAGTAGCGGCACCAGCAGGCGCTCGCTAGCGGCGTCGAAATTGATCGAATAGAAATGCAGCTCGCAGTCGTCGCTGCGCATGCCGAACTCCGCGATCACCGCCTTGCAGTGCATGGCGATCTCGCCATGGCTGACCACCACGCCCTTGGGCTTGCCGGTGGAGCCGGAGGTGTAGATCAGGTAGGCCTGGTGCTGCGGCAGGTTGAGGTTGTCCAGGGCAGCGTCGCTGTAGGCGGACAGGCTCGCGGCATCGTCCTCTAGGCTCCAGCGGGCAACGCCCGGCGGCAGTTCGCCCAGGGTGTCGAGCAACGCCCGTTGGCCGATCAGAAGGCCCAGGCGGCTGTCCTCGATCATGTAGCGCAGGCGGTCGAGCGGGTATTCCGGGTCCAGCGGCACGTAGGCTCCACCGGCCTTGAGGATGGCCATCAGGCCGACCACCATCTCCAGCGATCGCTCCAGCGCCAGGCCAACCCGCACCTGCGGGCCGACGCCGCGCTCGCGCAGGGCGCGGGCCAGGCGGTTGGCCTGCTGGTCGAGCTCGGCGTAGCTCAGGTGCTGGCCGGCAAAGGTCAGGGCCAGGGCCTGCGGGGTCCGCTCAGCCTGGGCGGCGAACAGCCCGTGCAGCGTCTGGTCCAGCGCGAAGTCCTGCTCGCCCTGCAGCTGGCCGATCAGCACCTGCTGCTCGGCTTCAGCCAGCATCGGCAGTTCGCACAGGCGCTGCTGCGGATCGTCGATCAGCGCCACCAGCAACTGCTGCCAGTGCTCGGCCATGCGCGCGATGCGCGGCTCATCGAACAGGTCGCGGCTGTAGGTGAAGCAGCAGCCCAGGCGGCCGTCGAGGTCGGTGACCTCCAGGTACAGGTCGAACTTGGTGGCGCTGGCATCGTTGACCAGGTAGTCCACCTGCATGCCCACCAGTTCACGGCTCTGCTGGAAGGCCCAGCGCTGCACGTTGCACATCACCTGGAACAGCGGGTTGTAGGCGCTCGAGCGCGGCGGCTGCAAGGCCTCGACCAGTTGCTCGAACGGCAGGTCCTGGTGCGACTGGCCATCGATGATGGTCTGGCGCACCTGGTCGAGCAACGCGCCGGCGCTCATCTGCCCGTCCAGTTCGCAACGCAGCACCTGGGTGTTGAGGAAGGCGCCGATCAGCCCCTCGCTTTCCGGGCGGATGCGGTTGGCCACCGGCGCGCCGATGCGCAGGTCGCGCTGGCCGCTGTAGCGGTGCAGCAACGCGGCCAGGGTGGCGGTCATGGTCATGAACAGGGTCAGGCCGCGCTGGCTGTTGAAGGCGTGCACGCGCTTGACTAGCGCCGGATCCAGGTCGAAGCGGTACAGCTCGCCGCGGTGGCTCTGCACCGCCGGGCGTGGGCGGTCGGCGGGCAGCGCCAGCACCGGGTGCTCATCGCCCAGGCGGTCCTTCCAGTAGGCCAGCTGGCGATCGCCCTCGCCGCTTTCCAGCCACTGGCGCTGCCACACGCTGTAATCGAGGTACTGCACCGGCAGCGGCGCCAGCGGCGACTCGCGCTCGTCGACGAAGGCCTCGTACAGCTCGCCCAGTTCGCGGGCGAAGATGTCCATGGCCCAGCCTTCGGTGACGATATGGTGCAGGGTCAGGACGAAGTAGTGCTCGCGCTCGCCGGCCTTGACCAGGCAGGCGCGCAACAGCGGACCGCGCTCCAGGTCGAACGGCTGGTGCGCCTGGTCATCGGCCAGTTGTTGCAGGCGTTGCTGGCGGGCCTCGTCGGCCAGGGTGCTGAAGTCATGCCAGTGCAGTTGCACGTGGCTGTCATCGGCCACGCACTGGTAAGGCTTGCCGTCGATGCTGGGGAAGGTGGTGCGCAGGGTTTCGTGACGCACGATCAGCGCCTGCAGGGCGCGCTCGAAGGCGTCTACATGCAGCAGGCCCTGGAGACGCGCCATGCCACCGACGTTGTAGGCGGGGCTGTGCGGATCCATCTGCCAGAGGAACCACATGCGCTGCTGCGAGTACGACAGCGGCACGGCCTGGCGGCGGTCGACGCGGGCGATGGTGCCTTGCAGGTTGCGTGCGCCGCAGCCCTGCAGACGGGCAATCTCGGCGCAGAACGCACCCAGCTCGCTGGCTTCGAACAAGGCCTTGAGCGGCAACTCGACATCCAGCGCCTGGCGGGTGCGCGAGACGATCTGGGTGGCCAGCAACGAGTGGCCGCCGAGGGCGAAGAAGTCATCCTGCAAGCCAACCTGCGGCCGGCCCAGCACCTCGCGCCAGATCGCCGCGACCTGTTGTTGCAACGCGCTTTGCGGCTCGACATGTTCACGTTGCTGCCAGACCGGTGCCGGCAGCGCCTTGCGATCGACCTTGCCGCTCGGTCCCAGGGGCATCTGCGCAAGATGGATGAGTTGTGCCGGCACCATGTAGGCCGGCAGGCGCTCGGCCAGAGCGGCCAGCAGCGCCTCGGTCTGCTCGACACCGCTGTAATAGCCCACCAGCTGGGCACCGACGGCATCCTTGTGGATCAGCACCAGTGCCTGGGCGACACCCGGCTCGGCCAGCAGCACCGCCTGCACCTCCTCCGGCTCGACGCGGAAGCCGCGCACCTTGACCTGCTGGTCGAGGCGCCCGAGGTACTCCAGGGCCTGGCTCGGCATGTGCCAGCGGGCGCGGTCGCCGCTGCGGTACAGCCGTGCGCCGTCGCCATCGGGCTGCGGCACGAAGCGCTCAGCGGTCAGCCCCGGGCGGCCGAGGTAGCCGCGGGCCAGGCCCGCGCCCCCCAGGCACAGCTCGCCGGGCACGCCCGGCGCGGTCAACTCGAACTCATCGTCCAGCACCCGGCACAGCACGTTGCCTAGCGGGCGGCCGATGGGCGAGCGCTCGCCGTCATTCGCCTGGCAGTGCCAGTGGGTGACGTTGATCGCGGTTTCGGTCGGGCCGTAGCGGTTGTGCAGTTGCACCTGTGGCAGCAGTTGCAGCACGCGGTCACGCAAGGCGGCGGACAACGCCTCGCCACCGGAGAACAACCGGCGCAGACTGGTGCAGCCGGCGGCCAACGGCTCCTGGACGAACACCTGCAGCAACGGCGGCACGAAGTGCAGCGTGGTCACCGCATGTTGCTGGATCAGCTGGGCGATGCGCTGCGGATCGCGATGTTCGCCCGGGCCGGCCAAAACCAGCTTGCAACCGGTGACCAGCGGCCAGAAGCACTCCCACACCGACACGTCGAAGCTGATCGGCGCCTTCTGCATCAGCACGTCGCTGTCATCCAGCGCATAGCTGGCCTGCATCCACTGCAGGCGCTCGGCCAGCGCGGCATGGGTGTTGCCCACGCCCTTGGGCTGCCCGGTGGAACCGGAGGTGTAGATCACATAGGCGAGGTTGTCGCCGTGCAGGTGCAGGCCGGGGGCCTGGCTTGGCCAGCTGTCCAGGTGCAACTGGTCGAGGGCGATGGCGCTCACGCCTTCGACCTGCGGCAGTTTGTCGAGCAGGCTGCTGTGGCTGAGCAGCAGGCCGGCCTGGCAATCACCGAGCATGTAGGCCAGGCGCTCGGCCGGGTAGTCGGTGTCCAGCGGCACGTAGGCGCCACCGGCCTTGAGAATGGCCAGCAGGCCGACCAGCAGCTGCGGCGAACGCTCCAGGGCAATCGCCACGCAAGTGTCGGGACCGACGCCCTTGTCGCGCAGGTAGTGCGCCAGGCGGTTGGCCTGCTGGTGCAGCTCGGCATAGCCAAGCTGACCGCCCTCCCACACCAGCGCGGTGCGCTCGGGGCTCAGGCGCGCCTGTTCGTTGAGTTGCTCGACCAGCAGGCGCGGCGCGCTCGCCATGGGCGCCTGGCCCCACTCGAGCAGTTGCGTCTGGCTGTGCTCGTCGAGCAGGCGCACTTCGCCGAGGGGCAACTGCGGCTCGGCGCAGACCTGCTCGAGCAAGGCCAGCAGATGGCTGGCCAGGCGCTTGACGGTGGCCGCCTCAAACAACCCGGCGGCGTAGTCGAAGGCCAGCGTCAGGCGGCCCTGGTGGTCTTCCTCGCTGTGCAACTGCAGGTCGAACTTGGCTTCGCGGCTGTGCCAGGGCAGTTCTTCGGCGAGCAGGCCGGGCAGGCGGCGCAAGGCCGACAGGTCGCGTTGCTGGTGGTTGAACATGACCTGGAACAGGCCTTGTTCACGGGCCTGCGGCAGCGCCTCGAGCAACTGCTCGAACGGCAGGTCCTGATGGGCCTGGGCCTCCAGGGTGACCTGGCGCGCCTGGGCCAGCAGCCCGGCGAACGGCAGGCGGCCGTCGAGCTCGGCGCGCAGCACCTGAGTGTTGATGAAGAAGCCGACCATGCCCTGGGTTTCCAGGCGCGGGCGGTTGGCGTTGGGCACGCCGACACGGATGTCGCCCTGGCCGCTGTAGCGGTGCAGCACGGCCTGCCAGCCGGCCAGCAGGACCATGAACAGGCTGGCCTGCTGCTCGCGGGCCAGGTCCTTGAGGGCGCTGGTCAGTGCCGCAGGTACCTTGAGGCTGTGGCGCGCGGCGCGGGTGTGCTGCTGGCTGGCGCGGGGCTGATCGGTGCACAGGTCGAGCACCGGCAGTTCGTCACCCAGCTTGTTCTTCCAGTAGTCGAGCTGGCGGGCGCTTTCGCCGTCGGCCAGCCACTGGCGCTGCCACTGGCCGTAGTCGGCGTAGCCCAGCGTCAGTTCGGGCAGTTGCACGGCCTGGTCCTGGGCGGCATACAGACGGGCGAACTCATCCAGCAGGATGTTCAGCGACCAGCCGTCGGCGACGATGTGGTGCAGGGTCACCCACAGCTGGTGCTCTTCGTCGTCCAGACGGGCCAGGGTCACCCGCAGGAGCGGGCCCTGGCGCAGATCGAACGGCTGCTGCGCCTCATCCTCGCGGCGCGCGGCCACCTCGGCGGGAGACTGCCCTTCGAGGTCCAGATGACGCAGGGTGAACGCCTGGCTCGGCAGGATGCGTTGCACGGCCTGGCCGTCGACTTCGTCGAACAGCGTGCGCAGGGATTCATGGCGTGCCACCAGGGCCTGGAAGCTGGCCTGCAGCGCCGCGACATCCAGCTCGCCGCGCAGGTGCAGGCCGGCGGGGATGTTGTAGGCGGCGGACTGCGGCTCCAGCTGCCACAACAGCCACAGGCGGTTCTGTGCCAGCGACTGCTGCAGGGCCTGGTCGCGAGCCTGGGTTTCGATGATGCCGGCGGCGCTGCCACCTTCGGCGAGGACGGCCGCCACGGCGGCGCTGTATTCGGCCAAGGTCGGTGCTTCGAACAGGGTGCGCAGGCTGAGCTGGATGCCCAGTTCGTCGCCCAGGCGCGCAGTCACCTGGGTGGCGGCGATGGAGTTGCCGCCCAGCAGCAGGAAGTGGTCGTCCGCCGCCACCGCCTCGACTTTGAGCAGCTCACACCAGATACCCGCGATCCGTGCCTGCAGGTCGTCACCGGCCACGCCATTGCCCTGCGCCGTTTGCGCCGTCGGGAACCGCGCATAGATATCCAGACTGCCGTCGTTCATGCGCAGGCGGCAGGCCGAGCGCTGCAGCTTGCCGCTGGAGGTCTTGGGCAAGGCGCCCGGGTTGAGCAGCAACACCACGGCCGGCGCCTGGCGACAGGCATCGGCAATGACCCGGCGCAGGGTATTGATCAGCGCCTCGGGCGTGTGCGCCTTCTGCACATTGCGGCTGATCTCCACCGCCACGCCGATGCCCTCCTCGCCCTGGTCGTCGACGGCGAACACCGCCACCCGGCCCTTGCGCAGCACATCGACCTCACGCTCCAGAGTCTTTTCCAGGTCTTGCGGGTAGATATTCTGGCCACGGACGATAAGCATGTCCTTCAGGCGCCCGGTGACGAACACCTCGCCATCGCGCATGAAGCCGAGATCGCCGGTGCGCAGCCAGGTCTGGCCATCACGCTCGACAAAGGTCCGGGCACTGGCCTCGGGGTTGCGCCAGTAACCCAGGGCGATGCTCGGGCCGCCGGCCCAGATCTCGCCGACCCGGTTGTCCTCCAGCACCTCCAGGCGCTGCGGGTCGACAATGCACACCGCGTGGCCCGGCTGCGGGTAGCCGCAGCTCATCAGCACGCTGCCCTGGCCGGGCTCGGCGCGGTTGGCGGCGAAGGCCTCGGCATCCAGTTCCAGCGCGCCGATACCCTGGCCACGGCGGCTGCCGCTGACGAACAGGGTGGCCTCGGCCAGGCCATAGCTGGCGAAGAAGCTGCTGGCGGTGAAGCCGCAGGCGGCAAACTTTTCAGCGAAGGTATCGAGACTGTCCTGACGGATCGGCTCGGACCCCGAATAGGCCACGCGCCAGCGGCTCAGGTCCAGGCCGGCGAGCGCGGCCTCGCTGACCCGCTCGCTGCACAGCCGATAGGCGAAGTCCGGGCCGCCACTGATGGTGCCGCCGTACTCGCTGATCGCCTGCAACCAGCGCAATGGCCGGGCGAGGAAATAGCCCGGCGACATCAGCACGCAAGGCACGCCACTGAAGATCGGCTGCAGCAGGCCGCCGATCAGTCCCATGTCGTGGTACAGCGGCAGCCAACTGACGATCACGTCGTCCGGGTTCAGGTCGATGCCGAAACCGTGACGGATCAGCTGTTCGTTGGCCACCAGGTTGCCGTGGCTGACCTGCACGCCCTTGGGCAGCGCGGTGGAGCCGGAGGTGTATTGCAGGAAGGCGATGTCGCTGCCTTCCAGCACCGGCTCGTGCCACTGCGCGGCCAGCTGCGGATCCAGGCGGTCCACGGCCAGCAGGCCCGGGACGTTGGCGCCGGCCAGGGCTTCGAGGCCCTGCAAACTGTCACACAGCGCCTCTACCGTCAGCAGCAGGCGCGGCTCGGCGTCGTCGATGATCGACAGCAGGCGTTCCTGATGGTGCTGGCGCGAAGACTCCGGCGGGTAGGCCGGCACGGCGATCACCCCGGCGTACAGGCAACCGAAGAAAGCCGCGACATAGTCCGGCCCACTGGGAAACAACAGGATGGCACGCTCGCCAAACCCGGCCCTGGCCTGCAACGCCGCGGCAATGGTCCGGGCGCGCTGGTCGAGGTCTCGGTAACTGAGCACCGCCTGCTCGCCGGGCGCATCAGCGAGGAAGCGCAAGGCGATGCGCTCCGGGGTCTGGGCGGCGCGTTGCGCCAGGGCCTGGACCAGCGAGTGCGGGAGTTCGAAGGCGTCCGTCATGGGATGTTCCTGCCAGTGTCTGGGTGAGTCGCGCCTGACTGGCCCGCGCACGACAGGCGGGCAGTGTTCGGCAGCCGAGATGTACACAGGGGAACGGATGGGCGGGGGAAGAAATTAGGGCCGTCGGGAAGGCCGCAAAGGCTTGACGCAGAGGCAAATGTTGAAGCGTTTCACAGGCTGGAGCTTAGAACCAAAATGGATAGAAACTCATTAACTTTCGTATTTGACAATCATTATCATTACGAATAGTTTGTCGCACGTCGTAGGAAGCCTCCTTAAGAGGTGCGCTCCCTCTCCTCTCTGAGACAAGGTGATTTCCATGGCGGAACAACTATCCACAAGTAAGTGCGATTCACCATTACTCCAGGCATTCGTCGACAACCGCAGCATCCTGGTCAAGATCGCAGCCCGCATCACCGGCTGCCGCTCGCGCGCCGAGGATGTGGTGCAGGACGCCTTCTTCAGGCTCAGCGCCGCCCCGCAGATCACCTCATCGTTCAAGGCCCAGCTCAGCTACCTGTTCCAGATCGTGCGCAACCTGGCCATCGATCACTACCGCAAGCAGGCCATGGAACTCAGGTACTCCGGCAGCGAGGAGGAAGGGATGAACGTGGTCATCCAGAACGCCTCGCCTGAGGCTACCCACATCAACCTTGCCACTCTGGAACACATCGCCGACGCCCTCGACGAACTGCCCAAACGCACCCGCTACGCCTTCGAGATGTACCGCCTGCATGGCGTGCCGCAGAAGGACATCGCCAAGGAGCTGGGGGTCTCGCCGACGCTGGTCAACTTCATGATCCGCGATGCACTGATCCATTGCCGCAAGAGCAGCCGCCTGGGCTGAGGCCGTCATCGCGGGGCAAGCCCGCTCCAGCAGGGGCGTGTTTGCCTTGGGCACTGCAACAGCCTGCCCACTCCATACTGAATACGCGACGGCCTTGCCGAAATTTAGGCTCTGTATGAACTGACCCTAGTCGTGCGGCGCTTCGACGGTGATCTGGTAAGGCTGGAAGATCCGCAGCAGTTCGCCGTTTTCCCGCAGCTGGCGCAACAGGCTGGCGAATGCCTCGGGGCTGATGGACGCCCCTGGGCGCAGTAGCGCGTAGTGATGGTAGACCTGGTCGACCCGTTGCGAGGCCAGCAACTGGCCGGCACTGTCCGGGTTGCGCTTGAGGAAATCGCTGAGGTACGAACGGGTGACCAGGGCGATGTCGGCACGCCCACGCTCGACCATGTTCAGGTTGCTGTCATGGGAATAGGTCAGGGTCGCCCTGTAGCGTTTCTTCAACCAGGCCGGGTCCGGATTGAAATCGGCGAAGGCGTAGTGGTAGCCATTGAACAGCGCCAGGCGCTTGCCTTCGAGGTCGTCGAAGTAGTGCTGGTCACGCCCGGCCTGCTGACGGCTGACGAACACCTCGGCATCCTCCAGCCCCATGTCCACGGTCTTGTGGGCAATCTCCTGCCAGCCCCACTGCGGGTTCTCGAAGATCGCCATGTCGGTGCGGCCTTGCTGGAAGTCGCCAAAGCGCCGAGGAATCGAGGTGGGCACCAGGACGAAACGGTGCCGGGACTGCAAACGGTTCAACGCCTCGACCAATTGCGGCAGCAAACCGGTGTCGGCGCCCTGCTCGGGGCGCACGGTGTACGGGGGAAAGTGCGCCGCCCCGATCTTCACTTCCAGCACCTCGTCGGCCCGCGCCGCACCACCCAGCGCTACCGCAACGAACAACAGCAGGGAAGAGGAAATCTTGACGCTGGGCAGTGGGATCAAGTCGAGACACTCATCACGGGTAGGGGCCTGAATGCGCCTAAACTAGGCGTTTTCCCACATGGGCACAACCGCCGAATATGCCAAAGTGCCAGGGGATGCCGTGGCTCTCGACTTTGGCTACGCTCTACCGGCCGGCCCGCTCAGATGAGCGCGCCGGCCTTTGTGCATTGAAGGGGAGCCTGGCATGGGCCACTGGTTGGTGATCGACCTGGAAGCCACCACCGACGACGGCGGCTGGCCGGTCACGGAGATGGAAATCATTGAAATCGGCGCAAGCCTGGTCACCCGCGAAGGGCGCGAGGTCGATCACTTCCAGCGTTTCGTGCGCCCCAGGCGGCGGCCGCAACTGACGCCATTCTGCTGCGAACTGACCCACATCACCCAGGCCGACGTCGATGGCGCGGATAAATTCGACCTGGTCTGGCGCCAGTTCGAACAATGGCTGCAGCCGCACCAGGCGCAGTTGCAGGCGTGGGTCAGCTGGGGCGACTACGATCGCAAGCAACTGCTGCAGGAGTGGCAACTGCACCATGTGCGCAGCCTGCTGGAGCAACTGCCGCATATCAACCTCAAGCAACGTTTCGCCAAGGCCCGCCACCTGCAGCGCCCGGCGGGGCTGAACAGTGCCCTGCAACTGGCCGGCCTGCAGTTTTCCGGGCAGCAGCACCGAGCCCTGGAAGATGCCCGCAACACCGCCCGCCTGCTGCCCTTGAGCCTGCCACCGGGCACGGCCTGAAACAGATGACGCTGGGGCGGGCCTTGGGCATACTGGCCAGCCTTTTTTCATTGCTTTTTCAGGAGTCGCCCGATGTTCAAGGTCAATGAGTACTTCGATGGCACCGTCAAGTCGATCGCCTTCGAAGGCAAGGAAGGTCCGGCCACCGTGGGCGTGATGGCCCCGGGCGAATACGAGTTCGGCACCGCCAAGCGCGAGATCATGCATGTGGTTTCCGGCGCCCTGAGCGTGAAGCTGCCAGGTAGCGACAACTGGGAAACCTTCAACGCTGGCGACAAGTTCAACGTGGCCGCCGACAGCAAGTTCCAACTGAAGGTGGCCGTGGACACTGCCTACCTGTGCGAGTACCGCGACTAAGCACCAAGCTGTAGCGGCCCCATCGCCGGCAAGCCGGCTCCCACAGGGACGGCGCTTGGCTTTAGGGCAGCGTGGTCGGGGTGGGAGCCGGCTTGTCGTGGCGACGAACCGCGGCGATGGGCTGCAAAGCAGCCCCAAGCGGCCTAGACCTTGAGAAACGCCGCAACCCGCTCCGCCGCCGCCTGCATATGCTGCTCGTGGCTGAACCCCGACGCCTTCAGCGGCTTCAGATCATGGTCCGCCGCCACCAGCCAGCTCACCTCGATCGCCGGCGATAGCACATACCCCTCGACCGCTTCCCGATTGCCCAGGGCATCCCGCTCACCCTGCACGATCAGCGTACGTGTGCGCAGGCCTGCAAGATGCTCCACGCGAGGTTTCTCCGGCTTGCCAACGGCATAGAACGGATACCCCAGGCACACCAGCGCATCGGCGCCCAGTTCATCAGCCAACAGGCTGGCCATGCGCCCTCCCATGGACTTGCCACCTATGGCCAACGGCCCTGCGACTAAACGCCGCACCTGTTCGTATACAGTCCGCCACGACTCCAGCAACACCTTCTGCGGATTGGGCGGCCGCTTGCCGCCATTCAACCGCCGTTCGGCCATGTAGGGAAACTCGAAGCGCACCACCCCTACCCCTTGCCCCGCCAGCCTTTGCGCCATGTCCTCCATGAACCCGCTGTCCATCGGCGCACCGGCGCCGTGGGCCAGGATCAGGCAGCCGCAAACGCCGCGATCCGCCGGAATTTGCGGAGGATCGCAGCGCAAGCCTGGGACATTTCCGATCTTCGCCCATTGATCCCCGTCAATACCGGCACTTTGCCCATTAATCATGCTTGCCTCGCTGTCTAGCCTGCCTATAACCGTGGATGGGAACCCATACATGAACACAACCAGCAGTACCGCCTACAACTACCAGGTGGTCCGCCAATTCGCCATCATGACGGTGGTGTGGGGCATCGTCGGGATGGGGCTCGGCGTCTTCATTGCCGCCCAGCTCGCCTGGCCCGCCTTCAACCTTGACCTGCCGTGGACCAGCTTCGGCCGCCTGCGACCCTTGCACACCAACGCGGTGATCTTCGCCTTCGGCGGCTGTGCCCTGTTCGCCACCTCGTATTATTCGGTGCAACGCACCTGCCAGACCACCCTGTTCGCGCCGCGCCTGGCCGCGTTCACCTTCTGGGGCTGGCAACTGGTGATCCTGCTGGCGGCGATCAGCCTGCCGCTGGGCTACACCAGCACCAAGGAATACGCCGAACTGGAGTGGCCGATCGACATCCTGATCACCATCGTCTGGGTCGCCTATGCCGTGGTGTTCTTCGGTACGCTGATGAAGCGCAACACCAAGCACATCTACGTGGGCAACTGGTTCTTCGGCGCCTTCATCCTGACCGTGGCGATCCTGCATATCGTCAACAACCTGGAAGTACCGGTCAGCCTGACCAAGTCCTACTCGCTGTACGCCGGCGCCACCGATGCCATGGTGCAGTGGTGGTACGGCCACAACGCCGTGGGCTTCTTCCTGACCGCCGGCTTCCTGGGGATGATGTACTACTACGTGCCCAAGCAGGCCGAACGTCCGGTGTATTCGTATCGCCTGTCGATCGTGCACTTCTGGGCGCTGATCACCCTGTACATCTGGGCAGGCCCGCACCACCTGCACTACACCGCCCTGCCGGACTGGGCGCAGTCGCTGGGCATGATCATGTCGCTGATCCTCCTGGCCCCGAGCTGGGGCGGCATGATCAACGGCATGATGACCCTCTCGGGCGCCTGGCATAAGCTGCGCAGCGACCCGATCCTGCGCTTCCTGGTCGTCTCGCTGGCGTTCTACGGCATGTCCACCTTCGAAGGCCCGATGATGGCCATCAAGACGGTCAACGCCCTGTCCCACTACACCGACTGGACCATCGGCCACGTCCACGCCGGCGCGCTCGGCTGGGTGGCGATGATCTCCATCGGCGCGCTGTACCACACCATTCCGAAAGTGTTCGGCAAGGAGCGCATGTACAGCCTCGGGCTGATCAACGCGCACTTCTGGCTGGCCACCATCGGCACCGTGCTCTACATCGCCTCGATGTGGGTCAACGGCATCGCCCAGGGCCTGATGTGGCGCGCGGTCAACAGCGACGGCACGCTGACCTACTCGTTCGTCGAAACCCTGGTGGCCAGCCACCCAGGCTTCGTCGTGCGCTTCGTCGGCGGCGTGATCTTCCTCAGCGGCATGTTCCTGATGGCCTGGAACACCTGGCGCACCGTGCGTGCCCCGGCTGTCGAGCAAGCCACCGCCAATGCCCAGCTGGCTTGAGGAGTAGAGCCTGATGAAACACGAAGTCGTTGAGAAAAACATAGGCCTGATGGCCCTGCTGATGGTGTTCGCCGTCAGCATCGGCGGCCTGACCCAGATCGTCCCGCTGTTCTTCCAGGACGTCACCAACAAGCCGGTCGAAGGCATGAAGCCCTACACCGCCCTGCAGCTCGAAGGCCGCGACATCTACATCCGCGAAGGCTGCGTCGGCTGCCACTCGCAGATGGTGCGGCCGTTCCGCGCCGAAACCGAGCGCTACGGCCACTACTCGGTGGCCGGCGAAAGCGTCTGGGACCACCCGTTCCTGTGGGGCTCCAAGCGTACCGGCCCGGACCTGGCCCGGGTCGGCGGGCGCTACTCGGACGACTGGCACCGCGCGCATCTGTACAACCCGCGCAACGTGGTGCCTGAGTCGAAGATGCCGTCCTACCCGTGGCTGGTGTCCTCGCAGGTCGACAACAGCCACACCGACGTCAAGATGCGCGTGCTGCGCAGCCTGGGCGTGCCGTACACCGACGATGACATCGCCGGGGCCAAGGACGCCGTCAAGGGCAAGACCGAGATGGACGCGCTGGTCGCCTACCTGCAGGTGCTCGGCACCGCGATCAAGAACAAGAGGTGAGTGCGATGGAAATGGACATCGGCATGATCCGCGGCCTGGGCACCCTGTTGGTGATGATCGCCTTCATCGGCTTGTCGCTCTGGGTGTTCAACCGCCGCCGCGACCGTGATTTCGCCGAAGCGCGCCTGCTGCCCTTCGTCGACGACCGCCTGCCCCCCGCCGGGCAGGAACCTGCTGCAATGAGGAGTACCCGGCAATGACCACCTTCTGGAGTACGTACATCAGCGTACTGACCATCGGCAGCCTGATCGGCCTGACCTGGCTGCTGCTCGGCACCCGCAAGGGCCAGAGCAGCGACACCACCGACCAGACCATGGGCCACAGCTTCGATGGCATCGAGGAGTACGACAACCCGCTGCCGAAATGGTGGTTCTGGCTGTTCGTCGGCACCCTGGTGTTCTCGGTCGGTTACCTGATCCTCTACCCGGGCCTTGGCAACTGGAAAGGCATCCTGCCCGGCTACGAGAACGGCTGGACCCAGGTGGATGAGTGGCAGAAAGAAATGGACAAGGCTGACGCCAAGTTCGGCCCGATCTTCGCCAAGTACGCCGCCATGCCGGTGGAGGAAGTGGCCAAGGATCCGCAGGCGCTGAAAATGGGTAGCCGGCTGTTCGCCTCCAACTGCTCGGTGTGCCACGGCTCCGATGCCAAGGGCTCGTACGGCTTCCCCAACCTGACCGACAAGGACTGGCGCTGGGGCGGCGAGCCAGAGACCATCAAGGCCTCGATCATGAACGGCCGCCACGGCGTGATGCCGGGCTGGGCCACGGTGATCGGCGAGCAGGGCGTGGCGGATGTCGCCGCGTTCGTGCTGACCAACCTCGATGGCCGCAGCCTGCCGGAAGGCGTCAAGGCCGACCCGGCCAAGGGCCAGGAGATCTTCGCCAGCAACTGCGTGGCCTGCCACGGCCCCACCGGCAAGGGCACCCCAGCCATGGGCGCACCCGACCTGACCCACCCGCAGGCGTTCATCTACGGCTCGAGCTTCGCCCAGCTGCAACAGACCATCCGTTACGGCCGCCAGGGCCAGATGCCGGCGCAGCAGGATATCCAGGGCAATGACAAGGTCCACCTGCTGGCGGCCTATGTCTACAGCCTGTCGCAGGATGAAGTGCCGGAAACCGTAACCGCCAAGTAAACAAGCGCAACACCCCTGTGGGAGCCAGACCGCTCCCACAGGCCCGCTCCACCCTCCCCGCCTTGCACCCCCTCCGAACACAACTAAGCTTGTTGCCACAGTGGCTCCGCTCGCAGCGACCGGAACAGACGTGGTGCACAGCCTGACATCACGCACCGATCCTGGACGCTCGAGCCTGCGGCTTTGGGATGTGCCTTGCGTGCCCGTCCCAGAAACAAAAGCTTGACCGATCGATCAGAAAAACATGGAAAACGGTACACATTACAAATATTTATTTGTGTACAATCGTTCAGCCCCCAACGCCACGGGACGGTGGCGAAAAGGGTCCGGACACGGGTCGGCGTACATAACTTGCGTTGCCATAACCCTGGTGGTTATCAATACTGGCGCCGATTTACCAACCAACAAGAACACCCAAACCGTGGAACCTTAGAATGAGCACTGCAATCAGTCCGACTGCTTATAACTATAAGGTCGTCCGCCAGTTCGCCATCATGACGGTGGTCTGGGGGATCCTTGGCATGGGGCTCGGCGTCTTCATCGCCTCGCAACTGGTATGGCCCCAGCTCAACCTGGACCTGCCATGGACGAGCTTCGGCCGCCTGCGCCCGCTGCACACCAACCTGGTGATCTTCGCCTTCGGTGGCTGTGCCTTGTTCGGCACCAGCTACTACGTGGTGCAGCGCACCTGCCAGACCCGCCTGATCTCCGACAGCATGGCCGCCTTCACCTTCTGGGGCTGGCAGGCGGTGATCGTCGGCGCGCTGATCACCCTGCCGATGGGCTTCACCACCACCAAGGAATACGCCGAGCTCGAATGGCCGCTGGCGATCCTGCTGGCCATCGTCTGGGTCACCTACGCCCTGGTGTTCTTCGGCACCATCGTCAAGCGCAAGACCAAGCACATCTACGTCGGCAACTGGTTCTACGGCGCCTTCATCGTGGTCACCGCGATGCTGCACATCGTCAACCACATCTCGCTGCCGGTGAGCCTGTTCAAGTCCTACTCGGCCTACGCCGGGGCCACCGACGCGATGATCCAGTGGTGGTACGGCCACAACGCCGTGGGCTTCTTCCTCACCACCGGCTTCCTGGGGATGATGTACTACTTCGTGCCCAAGCAGGCCGAACGCCCGATCTACTCCTATCGCCTGTCGATCGTGCACTTCTGGGCACTGATCACCCTGTACATCTGGGCCGGCCCCCACCACCTGCACTACACCGCGCTGCCGGACTGGGCGCAGTCGCTGGGCATGGTGATGTCGATCATTCTCCTGGCGCCAAGCTGGGGCGGCATGATCAACGGCATGATGACCCTGTCCGGCGCCTGGCATAAGCTGCGCACCGACCCGATCCTGCGCTTCCTCGTGGTGTCGCTGGCGTTCTACGGCATGTCCACCTTCGAAGGCCCGATGATGGCCATCAAGACGGTCAACTCGCTGTCGCACTACACCGACTGGACCATCGGCCACGTCCATGCCGGCGCCCTCGGCTGGGTGGCGATGATCTCGATCGGCGCGGTCTACCACATGATCCCGAAACTCTACGGCCGCCAGCAGATGCACAGTGTCGGGCTGATCAATGCGCACTTCTGGCTGGCGACCATCGGCACCGTGCTGTACATCGCCTCGATGTGGGTCAACGGCATCACCCAGGGCCTGATGTGGCGCGCCATCAACGACGACGGCACCCTCACCTACTCCTTCGTCGAAGCCCTGCAGGCCAGCCACCCGGGCTTCATCGTTCGCGCCCTGGGCGGTGCGTTCTTCGCCTCCGGCATGCTGCTGATGGCCTACAACGTGTACCGCACCGTGCGCGCCGCCAACCCGGTGGAGGCTGAGGAAGCCACCAAGATCGTCGTCGTGGGAGCCCACTGATGAAGCATGAAGCAGTCGAGAAGAACATTGGCCTGATGGCCTTCTTCATGGTCATCGCCGTCAGCGTCGGCGGCCTGACCCAGATCGTCCCGCTGTTCTTCCAGGACGTCACCAACAAGCCGGTCGAGGGCATGAAGCCACGCACCGCGCTGGAGCTCGAAGGCCGCGACATCTACATCCGCGAAGGCTGCGTCGGTTGCCACTCGCAGATGATCCGCCCGTTCCGCGCCGAGACCGAGCGCTACGGCCACTACTCGGTGGCCGGCGAAAGCGTCTGGGACCACCCGTTCCTGTGGGGCTCCAAGCGCACCGGCCCGGACCTGGCCCGGGTCGGCGGACGCTACTCGGACGACTGGCACCGCGCGCACCTGTACAACCCGCGCAACGTGGTGCCTGAGTCGAAGATGCCGTCCTACCCGTGGCTGGTCGAGCACAAGCTCGACGGCAAGGACACCGCCAAGAAGATGGAAGTGCTGCGCACCCTGGGCACCCCCTACACCGATGAAGACATCGCCGGCGCCGCCGACGCGGTCAAGGGCAAGACCGAGATGGACGCCCTGGTCGCGTACCTGCAAGGCCTTGGCACCCTCATCAAGAGCAAACGGTGACCGTGATGGATATCGGGATGATTCGCGGCCTGGGCACCGTCGTGGTGCTGGTGGCCTTCGTGGGCCTTGCGCTGTGGGTGTTCAGCCCGCGGCGCAAGCGGGAATTCGACGAGGCAACGCAATTGCCGTTCGCGGACGACCCCGAAGCCACCCGTCACGTCGAGCAAGCACAAGCTTCTAGGAGCAAAAAACAATGACAACCTTCTGGAGTCTGTACGTCACCGTCCTGACCCTGGGCACCATCTTCGCCTTGACCTGGCTGCTGCTGTCGACCCGCCGGGGCCAGCGCGAGGAGATCACCGACGAAGTCGTCGGCCACGCCTTCGACGGCATCGAGGAGTACGACAACCCACTGCCGAAATGGTGGTTCTGGCTGTTCGTCGGCACCGTCGTCTTCGCCCTCGGTTACCTGGTGCTCTACCCGGGCCTGGGTAACTGGAAAGGCATCCTGCCGGGCTACGCATACGTCGACAACGAAAAGAAGACAGAGTTTTCCAACGGCCAGGCCGGCTGGACCGGCGTGCACGAATGGGAAAAGGAAATGGCCAAGGCCGACGCCCGCTTCGGGCCGATCTTCGCCAGGTTCGCCGCCATGCCGGTGGAGGAAGTGGCCAAGGACCCGCAGGCACTGAAGATGGGCGCGCGCCTGTTCGCCTCCAACTGCTCGGTGTGCCACGGCTCCGATGCCCGCGGCGCCTACGGCTTCCCCAACCTGACCGACAACGACTGGCGCTGGGGCGGTGAGCCGGAGACCATCAAGACCACCATCATGAACGGTCGCCATGGCGTGATGCCAGGCTGGGCCACGGTGATCGGCGAACAGGGCGTGGCCGATGTGGCGGCCTTCGTGCTGACCAACCTCGACGGCCGCAAGCTGCCCGAGGACGCCAAGGCCGACCCGGCCAAGGGCAAGGAAATCTTCGCCACCAACTGCGTGGCCTGCCACGGCCCCGAAGGCAAGGGCACCCCGGCGATGGGCGCGCCCAACCTGACCCACCCGCAGGCGTTCATCTACGGTTCGAGCTTCGCCCAGTTGCAACAGACCATCCGCTATGGTCGCCAGGGCCAGATGCCAGCCCAGGCGCAAATGCAAGGCAACGACAAGGTTCACCTGCTGGCGGCGTACGTGTACAGCCTGTCGCATCAGGCGGAACCGGCCGCAACCGAGTAAGACAGGCCCGGCCCCTCGCGGATGAATCCGCTCCTACGCGCCCCTGTAGGAGCGGATTCATCCGCGATGAGGCCCGCAAACTCAGCACAAGCTGACCTGAATCAATTGACACCCGCCATAACACGATTCACACCACGAACCCAACGCGACTAAGTGTCGCAGTGCGCCCCGCATGCGCCAGCACAGGCGTATCATGGGCCGCAGAGCGCTAGCAGAACGCGCGAGACTGCGGCCGGCACGCACTGGCCGCGGCATTTCTCCACTGCCGTGGGACTTGATGATGAGCAAGCAAATTCCGGTACATGACGTCACCCCGCCTGCCAGCAAAGGGAAGGATTCCGTCGACCTCTACGCCTCGCGCGAAAAAATCTACACCCGCGCCTTCACCGGCATTTTCCGCAGGCTGCGGATGGTCGGTGGCGCGGTGTTGTTCCTGCTGTATTTCGGCACCGTCTGGCTGAACTGGGGCGGTCACCAGGCCGTGTGGTGGAACCTGCCCGAGCGCAAGTTCTACATCTTCGGCGCCACCATCTGGCCCCAGGACTTCATCCTGCTCTCGGGCATCCTCATCGTCGCCGCCTTCGGCCTGTTCTTCATCACCGTGTACGCCGGTCGGGTCTGGTGCGGCTACACCTGCCCGCAGAGCGTGTGGACCTGGGTTTTCATGTGGTGCGAGAAAGTCACCGAAGGCGACCGCAACCAGCGCATGAAGCTCGACAAGGCACCCATGAGCGCCAACAAGTTCCTGCGCAAGCTGGCCAAGCACAGCCTGTGGCTGCTGATCGGCTTCGTCACCGGCATGACCTTCGTCGGCTACTTCGCGCCGATCCGCGAACTGGCCATCGAGTTCTTTACCGGCCAGGCCGACGGCTGGGCCTACTTCTGGGTCGGCTTCTTCACCCTGGCCACCTACGGCAACGCCGGCTGGCTGCGCGAGCAGGTGTGCATCTACATGTGCCCGTACGCGCGCTTCCAGAGCGTGATGTTCGACAAGGACACCCTGATCGTTTCCTACGACCCGCGCCGCGGTGAAACACGCGGCCCGCGCAAGAAGGACATCGACTACAAGGCCAAGGGCCTGGGCGACTGCATCGATTGCACCATGTGCGTGCAGGTCTGCCCCACCGGCATCGACATCCGTGACGGCCTGCAGATCGAGTGCATCGGCTGCGCCGCCTGCATCGACGCCTGCGACAGCATCATGGACAAGATGAACTACCCCAAGGGCCTTATCAGCTACACCACCGAGCACAACCTGTCCGGGCAGAAGACCCACATGCTGCGCCCGCGCCTGATCGGCTATGCCCTGGTGCTGCTGGTGATGATCGGCGCCCTGGTCACCGCCTTCGCCACCCGTTCGCTGGTGGGCTTCGACGTGGCCAAGGACCGCGTGCTGTACCGCGAGAACGCGCAAGGACGTATCGAGAACGTCTACAGCCTCAAGGTGATGAACAAGGACCAGCGCGACCACGTCTACGTGCTCGACGCCGCCGGCCTACCCGACCTCAAGCTCGAAGGCCAGCGCGAAATCCGCGTAGCCGCCGGGGATATCGTCAACCTGCCTGTGCAGTTGTCGGTCGCACCGGAACAGCTGCCCTCGACCACCAACGAAATTACCTTCATCCTCAAGGACGCCGACGACAGCGCCAGCCAGGTTGAAGCCAAGAGCCGCTTCATCGGCCCACAGATCCGCTGAGAGAGAACCTAGACAATGCCTGCCGCCACCGCCGCCAGCCCCTGGTACAAGCACCTCTGGCCCTGGATCATCATCGGCATCCTGGCCACCTCGGTGTGCCTGAGCCTGACCATGGTCAGCATCGCCGTGCGCAACCCGGACAACCTGGTCAACGACAACTACTACGAGGCCGGCAAGGGCATCAACCGCTCGTTGGACCGCGAGCTGCTGGCCCAGACCCTCAACCTCAAGGCCAGCGTGCACCTGGACGAGCTGACCGGCGAAGTCGAAGTGCGCCTGACCGGCAACAGCGACCCGCAGGCGCTGGAGCTGAACCTGATCTCGCCGACCCAGCCGGCCAAGGACCGCAAGGTGCAGCTGGCACGCACCGAGCCAGGCCGCTATGTCGGCCAGCTGGACGACAAGGTCGACGGCCGGCGCTTCGTCGAGCTGCTCGGCAGCCAGGACGACCATGTGTGGCGGTTGTTCGAGGAGGAGAAGGTCGAGCATGGGGTGACCTTGCAGCTGGGGGATGAAGCCATTCAAGGGGCCGAGCACCAGTAATAGCGACACACCACACCTCGTGGGGGCGGGCCTGAAAACCAGCATTCCAGGCCCATCGCGGGGCAAGCCCGCTGCCACGAACCCGCTGCAGCAAGAAGAGATGTCGATGAGCCAACCCACCCCCTGCTACCACTGCGCCCTGCCCGTCCCCGCCGGCAGCCGCTTCACCGCCGTGGTGCTTGGCGAGCCCCGGGCATTCTGCTGCCCCGGCTGCCAGGCAGTGGCAGAGTCCATCGTCGCCGGGGGCCTGGAGCACTACTACCAGCACCGCAGCGACACCAGCGCCAACCCCGAGGCCCTGCCCCGTCAACTCCAGGACGAGCTGGCCCTGTACGACCGCAGCGACGTGCAGCAAACGTTCGTGCGCCATGAGGGCCAACTGGCCGAGGCCACCCTGCTGGTCGAGGGCATCAGTTGCGCCGCCTGTGGCTGGCTGATCGAAAAGCACCTGCGCACCCTGCCCGGCGTCGCCGATGCCCGGCTGAACCTGTCCAACCATCGCCTGCTGGTCAACTGGGACGACCTGCAACTGCCACTGTCGCAGTTGCTGGCCGGGCTGCGCCGCATCGGCTATGCCGCCCACCCCTACCAGCCCGACCAGGCCGCCGAACAGCTGGCCCGGGAGAATCGCAGCGCGCTGCGCCGCCTGGGCGTGGCCGGGCTGCTGTGGTTCCAGGCGATGATGGCGACCATGGCCACCTGGCCGGAATTCAACATCGACCTGTCGCCCGAGCTGCACACCATCCTGCGCTGGGTCGCGCTGTTCCTCACCACGCCCATCGTGTTCTACAGCTGCGCACCGTTCTTCAAGGGCGCGGCCCGCGACCTGCGCACCCGTCACCTGACCATGGATCTGTCGGTGTCGCTGGCCATCGCCCTGGCCTACTGTGCCGGGATCTGGACCGCCATCACCGGCCATGGCGAGCTGTATTTCGACACCGTGGGCATGTTCGCCCTGTTCCTGCTCACCGGCCGGTACCTGGAGCGCCGCGCCCGCGAACGCACCGCGGCAGCCACAGCGCAGCTGGTCAACCTGCTGCCAGCGTCGTGCCTGCGCCTGGACACCAACGGCCAGGGCGAGCGCATCCTGCTCGGCGAACTGCAGTGCGGCGACCGCGTGCAGGTGCTGCCTGGGGCCGTCATCCCGGCCGACGGGCTCATCGTCGACGGTCGCTCCAGCGTCGACGAATCACTGCTGACCGGTGAATACCTGCCCCTGGCACGCCGCGTCGGCGACCGGGTGACCGGTGGCACCCTCAACGTCGAAAGCACGCTGACGGTCGAGGTCCAGGCCCTGGGCCAGGATTCGCGCCTGTCGGCCATCGTCCGCCTGCTGGAGCGCGCCCAGTCGGAGAAACCGCGCCTGGCGGAGATCGCCGACCGCGCCTCGCAATGGTTCCTGCTGTTCACCCTGGTCGCCGCCGCGGTGATCGGTGTCGTCTGGTGGCAGCTCGATGCGCCCCGAGCGTTCTGGATCGTCCTGGCCATGCTGGTCGCCACCTGCCCCTGCGCCCTGTCGCTGGCCACCCCCACCGCCCTCACCGCCGCCACCGGCAGCCTGCACAAGCTCGGCCTGCTGGTGACCCGCGGGCATGTGCTCGAAGGCCTCAACCAGATCGACACGGTGATCTTCGACAAGACCGGCACCCTCACCGAAGGCCGCCTGGCCCTGCGTAGCATCCGCCCGCTGGGCCGACTGGACGCAGACCATTGCCTGGCGCTGGCGGCGGCGCTGGAGAACCGCTCCGAACACCCCATTGCCCGTGCCTTCGGTCGCGCCGCGCAGGCGGCGGAAACCGTCACTGCCGTGCCGGGGCTGGGCCTGGAAGGCATGCTGGCAAGCCAGCGCCTGCGTATCGGCCAGGCCACCTTCGTCTGCGCACTCAGCGGCGCCGAGGTACCCACCGTGCCGGAGCCGCACGGACAATGGCTGCTGCTCGGGGACCGGCAAGGGCCACTGGCCTGGTTCGGCCTGGATGACCGCCTGCGCGACGACGCCCAGGACCTGGTGACGGCCTGCAAGGCACGCGGCTGGAACACGCTGCTGCTGTCCGGCGACAGTTCGCCGATGGTCGCGCAGGTGGCCGCGCAACTGGGCATCGACCAGGCCGTCGGCGGCCTGCGTCCGGACGACAAGCTCGCCCGCCTGAAAACGCTACAGGGTGAAGGGCGCAAGGTGCTGATGCTTGGCGACGGCGTCAACGATGTACCGGTGCTGGCTGCCGCCGACATCAGCATCGCCATGGGCAGCGCCACGGACCTGGCCAAGACCTGCGCCGACGCGGTGCTGCTGTCCAACCGCCTGCAGGCGCTGGTGCAGGCCTTCGACCTGGCCCGCCGGACCCGCCGCAACATTATCGAGAACCTGCTTTGGGCGACGCTGTACAATGGCCTCATGCTGCCGTTCGCCGCGCTCGGCTGGATCACCCCGGTGTGGGCGGCGATCGGCATGTCGGTCAGCTCGCTGATCGTGGTGCTCAACGCCCTGCGCCTGACCCGGCTGCCCAGCGGCGTGACGCCGCCCGGGCGCGAGCCCGCGTCGCTCGAAAGGAAACCGCTATGCCCGCCCTCTACGTGATGATCCCTGCCGCCCTGCTGCTGGTCGGTGTCGCCGTGTACATCTTCTTCTGGGCAGTGGACAGCGGCCAGTACGACGATCTGGAAGGCCCGGCCCACAGCATCCTGTTCGATGACCAGGACCCTTGCCATCAGGCGGCCGTGAAGCCTGAGGGCGAAAAGCCCAAAGACCAGGACACGACCCCGCGTGCCTGAACTGATCCCCCTGCTGGGCTCGGCGCTGGTCCTGGGCCTGCTCGGTGGCGGCCATTGCCTGGGCATGTGCGGCGGCCTGATGGGCGCGCTGACCCTGGCCATCCCCCCCGAGCAGCGCAGCCGGCGCCTGCGCCTGCTGCTGGCCTACAACCTCGGGCGTATCCTCAGCTATGCCGCCGCCGGCTTGCTGCTGGGCCTGGCTGGCGTGGCCCTGGCCAGCAGCCCGCTGGCGACCGGCTTGCGGGTCGCGGCCGCGTTGCTGCTGATCGCCATGGGCCTGTACCTGGCCGGCTGGTGGAGCGGACTGACCCGTATCGAGGCACTCGGGCGCGGACTTTGGCGCCATGTGCAGCCGCTGGCCACGCGCTTGCTGCCGGTGTCCAGCCTGCCCCGGGCCTTGCTGCTGGGCGCCTTGTGGGGCTGGTTGCCGTGCGGCCTGGTGTACAGCACCCTGCTGTGGGCGGCGAGCCAGGGCAATGCACTGCACAGCGCGGCGCTGATGCTGGCGTTCGGCCTGGGTACCTGGCCGGTGCTGCTGGCCACGGGGCTCGCTGCGGAGCGCGTCGGTGCCCTGTTGCGCAATCGCGGGGTACGCATGGCCGGTGGCGTGCTGGTGATCCTCTTTGGCCTGTGGACCCTGCCCGGGCCTCACCAGCACTGGCTCATGGGGCATTGAGAGGCTGCTGCGACCACCAGATCTCCTGATACAAATCAACACGACTTCTTACAAGCGCCCCTAGACTCCGGACACTGCAGCTCTATCCGGGGACTACCCACATGCTCGACGACCTACACTGGGACGCCGACCTGATTCGTCGTTACGATCTGGCCGGACCACGCTACACCTCCTATCCGACCGCTGTGCAACTGCACGGCGAAGTGGGCTCGTTCGACCTGCTCCACGCCCTGCGCGAGAGCCGCCGCGCCGCCCGCCCACTGTCGCTGTACGTGCACGTGCCGTTCTGCGCCAACATCTGCTACTACTGCGCCTGCAACAAGGTCATCACCAAGGACCGCGGTCGCGCCGCGCCCTACCTGCAACGCCTGGAGCAGGAAATCCAGCTGATCGCCTGCCACCTCGACCCCAAGCAAGTCGTCGAGCAGCTGCATTTCGGTGGCGGCACGCCGACCTTCCTCAGCCATGTGGAACTGCGCCAGCTGATGGCCACCCTGCGCCAGCATTTCCACCTGCTCGACGACGACTCCGGCGACTACGGCATCGAAATCGACCCCCGCGAGGCCGACTGGTCGACCATGGGCCTGCTGCGCGAGCTGGGCTTCAACCGTGTCAGCCTCGGCGTGCAGGATCTGGACCCCGCCGTGCAGCGCGCGGTCAACCGCCTGCAGAGCCTGGAGCAGACCCGCACGCTGATCGAAGCGGCGCGCACCCTGCAGTTCCGCTCGATCAACCTGGACCTGATCTACGGCCTGCCCAAGCAGACACCGGAAGGTTTCGCCCGCACCGTCGAAGAAGTGATCCGCCTGCAGCCCGACCGTCTGTCGGTTTTCAACTACGCGCACCTGCCCGAACGCTTCATGCCCCAGCGGCGCATCGACAGCAGCGACCTGCCGGCCCCAGCGGCGAAGCTGGAGATGCTGCACGCCACCATCGACCAACTGACCGCCGCCGGCTACCGCTACATCGGCATGGACCACTTCGCCCTGCCCGACGACGAGCTGGCCATCGCCCAGGAAGAAGGCACCCTGCAACGCAACTTCCAGGGCTACACCACCCACGGCCACTGCGACCTGATCGGCCTGGGCGTGTCGGCGATCAGCCAGATCGGCGACCTCTACTGCCAGAACAGCAGCGACCTCAACACTTACCAGGACACCCTCTCCACCGCGCAGCTGGCGACCCAGCGCGGCCTGATGTGCAACCAGGACGATCGCCTGCGTCGGGCGGTGATCCAGCAATTGATCTGCCACTTCGAACTGGATTTCGAAGCGATCGAACAGGCCTTCACCATCGATTTTCGCGGCTACTTCAAGGAGCAGTGGCCGCAACTGCAGGCCATGCAACGCGACGGCCTGATCAGCCTGGACGCCAAGGGCATCCGCATCCTGCCGGCCGGCCGCCTGCTGGCGCGCTCGGTGTGCATGGTGTTCGACGCTTACCTCGCGCAGCAGAATCGCCAGCGTTTCTCGCGGGTGATCTGAGGCGATTGAGGCGTTTCACCGCATGGACAGCGCGCCTTTCGAGGCACACTATGGACAGTTGAACGGTGTCGGGACACACCTTCCACACCGCTGCTAGCGTGCACCAAAAATGCGCACACTGGCCTACAGCCCATGCCGCGGGTTATCCTTACGGCTTATGTGTGCTTTCCCACAAGGATCGAAAGAAATGTCCGAGCCAGTAAAACTGCGCCCACACAACCAGGCCCACTGCAAGGATTGCAGCCTGGCCCCCCTGTGCCTGCCCCTGTCCCTGAATTTGGAGGACATGGATGCACTGGACGAAATCGTCAAACGCGGCCGCCCGCTGAAGAAGGGCGAATTCCTGTTCCGCCAGGGTGACAATTTCGGCTCGGTCTACGCAGTACGTTCCGGCGCCCTCAAGACGTTCAGCCTCAGCGACAGCGGCGAGGAGCAGATCACCGGCTTCCACCTGCCCAGCGAGCTGGTCGGCCTGTCCGGCATGGACACCGAGGCCTACCCGGTATCGGCCCAGGCCCAGGAAACCACCTCGGTGTGCGAGATCCCCTTCGAGCGCCTCGATGAACTCTCGGTACAGCTGCCGCAGCTGCGCCGCCAGCTGATGCGGGTGATGAGCCGCGAGATCCGCGACGACCAGCAGATGATGCTGCTGTTGTCGAAGAAGACCGCCGACGAGCGCATCGCCACCTTCCTGGTCAACCTGTCGGCGCGCTTCCGCGCCCGTGGTTACTCGGCCAACCAGTTCCGCCTGAGCATGTCGCGCAACGAGATCGGCAACTACCTGGGCCTGGCGGTGGAAACCGTGTCGCGCGTGTTCACCCGCTTCCAGCAGAACGGCCTGCTCAAGGCCGAGGGCAAGGAAGTGCACATTCTCGACCCGATCCAGTTGTGCGCGCTGGCCGGTGGTGCACTCGAGGTCTGATCGCCGCGCTAACAGGGTATACTGACGCCGAGTTTTTCCAGGATACCCGCCCCATGCACAGCGACACCTTCGACCTCAAAGCCCTGATCCGCCCGGTAGTGGACTTTCCCAAGCCGGGCGTGATCTTCCGCGACATCACCCCGCTGTTCCAGTCGCCGCGCGGGCTGCGCTATGTCGCCGACCAGTTCATCGAGCGCTATGTCGAGGCCGAGTTCAGCCATATCGGCGCCATGGACGCGCGAGGCTTCCTGATCGGCTCGATCATCGCCCACCAGCTGAACAAGCCGCTGATCCTGTTCCGCAAGCAGGGCAAGCTGCCGGCCGACGTGCTGTCCGAGGGCTATCAGACCGAATACGGCGAGGCCTTCCTGGAAGTGCATGCCGACAGTCTCTGCGATGGCGACTCGGTATTGATCTTCGATGACCTGATTGCCACCGGCGGCACCCTGCTGGCCGCGGCGAACCTGGTGCGCCGCACCGGCGCCCAGGTCTTCGAGGCAGCGGCGATCATCGACCTGCCGGAGCTGGAAGGCTCGCGTCGCCTGCAGGCGGCGGGCGTGCCGACCTTCTGCCTGACCGAGTTTTCCCTTAGCGAATACTGAGTTCGCCTTCAAAACGATCGCGGTGCGCCGATGCGACTGGCCCCGCGATGCGTTTACAGGTTTACAACGTGATCGGCCTGCGCCCGGCAAATGCATGGGCCAGCGTCCCGCCATCCACCAATTCCAGCTCGCCACCCAACGGCACGCCATGGGCGATGCGCGTGGCAGTCAGGCCTTTCTCGGCCAGCAGCTGGGCAATGTAGTGCGCCGTCGCCTCCCCTTCCACCGTGGGGTTGGTGGCCAGGATCACCTCACTGAAGGTGCCCTGCTCCTCGATCCGCGCCATCAGCTGAGGAATGCCGATGGCATCCGGCCCCAGCCCGTCCAGCGGCGAGAGATGCCCCTTGAGCACGAAGTAGCGACCGCGATAGCCGGTCTGCTCCACTGCGTACACATCCACCGGCCCCTCGACCACGCACAGTTGCGTGTCGTCACGGCGTGGATCGGCGCACTGCGGGCACAGTTCCTGCTCGGTCAAGGTCCGGCACTGGCGGCAATGACCGACGCCTTCCATGGCCTGGCTCAGGGCCTGGGCCAGGCGCGTGCCGCCACTGCGGTCGCGTTCGAGCAGTTGCAGGGCCATGCGTTGGGCGGTTTTCTGACCGACGCCGGGCAGGATGCGCAGGGCGTCGATCAGTTGGCGGATCAGGGGGCTGAAACTCATGTGTGCAGGCCTGCCAATTCAGGAAACAGAATGAACAAGGGAGCAACGACCGTCGGGCCGTTGCTCCCCATTTGAAGCGAGAAGCCGATCAGAACGGCATCTTGAAACCAGGCGGCAGCTGCATGCCAGCGGTCATGCCACCCATCTTTTCCTGGCTGCTCTGCTCGATCTTGCGCACGGCGTCGTTCAGCGCGGCGGCGATCAGGTCCTCGAGCACTTCCTTGTCGTCAGCGTCGGTCGACATCAGGCTCTGGTCGATGCTGACGCGCTTGACGTCGTGGCGACCGGTCATCACCACACTGACCAGGCCGCCACCGGACTGGCCGGTGACTTCCGCATTGGCCAGCTCTTCCTGCATCTTCTGCATCTTTTCCTGCATCTGCTGGGCCTGCTTCATCAGGCCGGCCATGCCACCTTTCATCATGGGGGTATACCTCGATTGGGTCATGTGATGCGGCCCAGCACAGGCCGGCCGCATGGTTATCCGTTCATTGGCCCTGGCTGGCCAGGGCGTCTACAGGCTCAATAGTATCCTGCCTGACCGTCGCGCCGAACTGCCGGATCATCTGCTGGATGAGCGGGTCCTGTTCGATCGACACCACGGCGTCATGCTGGCGCTCGGCGCGCTTGCGCGAGGCGGCCTGGGCCGGGGTTTCCTGCTCGGGGCGGATCAGCTCGATCTTCAGGCGGATCTCGCGGCCCAGTTGCTGGTTCAGCGCATCGTTCAGCCTGCGCTGCTGCGTCGAGTTGAACAGCGCGCCCTGCCCCGGGTCCAGGTGCAACAGCCAGTCATCACCCTCGGCGGCGATCAGCGTGCAGTTTGCGGCGATGTTGCCTGTCATACCGGAGACAGGCAACTGTGGGAATAATTCCAGCCATTGCAGGGCCAGGCCGGTCGCGGGCATGGCCGCCGGCAGTGGCTCCGGCGCCTGGGCAGGCGCCTCCTCCTGCACGTGCTCGGCCAGCTCGTCCAGGTAGCTGAAGCCGACCGGGTCGCTGTCGGGCGCGTAGTAGTCCTCGTCCGCCGGCGGCTCGTCGTCGCGCTCCATGCCCGCCGGGCTATAGGCCGACGGATCGAACGGCGGCTCGTCGTAGTCCGGCTGCGGGTTGGAGGCTTGGACCGCAGGTGCAGGCTCGGGCGCAACCGGCGCTGGCGCGGCAACGGGCTCCTCCCACGGCAGGTCGATGACCTCCTCGACGGGCTGCGGCTCAGGCTCGGGCTCTGGTTCCGATTGCGGAGCCTCGACAACCTCGGCAACGACCGGCACTTCGACGACTGGCGGCTCGGGCTGTACGGGTGGCTCAGCCACGGGCTCCGGCGCGACCGCTTCAGCGACAGGGCTGGCGGCAACGGACGGCGCCACGGCCACAGCCGCCGCTGCCACCGGTTGGGCCGGATCAGCTGTGGCCTGGCTGATCCCCGTCGGCTTTAGTACCGGCCTCGGTGCGTCGTCGCTATCGGCCGGGCGGAACGCCAGCATCCGCAGCAGGACCATCTCGAAACCGCCGCGAGGGTCCGGCGCCAATGGCAGGTCACGGCGGCCGATCAAGCCCATCTGGTAGTAGAACTGCACGTCTTCGGCCGGCAGGGACTGGGCCAACGCCAGCACGCGGTCACGGTCGCCCTGGCCGTTGTCCACCGCTTCCGGAAGGGCCTGGGCGATGGCGACGCGGTGCAGCACATTGAGCATTTCCGACAGCACGCCGCTCCAGTCCGGGCCTTGCTCGGCCAGGTCACGCACCGCGGCCAGCAGCGCCCGGGCATCGCCTTCGAGCAGGGCCTGGAGCACGCCATACACCTGGCCGTGGTCGAGAGTGCCGAGCATCGCCCGCACGTCGGCGGCCAGCACCCGCCCCTCGCCAAAGGCGATGGCCTGGTCGGTCAGGCTCATGGCGTCGCGCATGGAGCCGTCGGCGGCGCGGCCGAGCAGCCACAGGGCATCCTCCTCGAACGGCACGTTCTCGGCGCCCAGCACGTGGGTCAAGTGCTCGACCACGCGCTCCGGGCTCATGTTCTTCAGCGAGAACTGCAGGCAGCGCGACAGGATGGTTGCCGGCAGTTTCTGCGGGTCGGTGGTGGCGAGGATGAACTTGACGTAGGGCGGCGGCTCTTCCAGCGTCTTCAACAGGGCGTTGAACGAGTGGGTGGAGAGCATGTGCACTTCGTCGATCAGGTAGACCTTGAAGCGCCCGCGGCTCGGCGCGTACTGCACGTTGTCGAGCAGCTCGCGGGTGTCCTCGACCTTGGTGCGGCTGGCGGCGTCGATCTCGATCAGGTCGACGAAACGGCCCTCGTCGATCTCCCGGCACACCGAACAGGTACCGCACGGCGTCGAGGTGATGCCGGTCTCGCAGTTCAGGCACTTGGCGATGATCCGCGCAATGGTGGTCTTGCCCACGCCCCGGGTCCCGGTGAACAGGTAGGCATGGTGCAGGCGCTGGTTGTCCAGGGCGTTGATCAAAGCCTTGAGCACATGGGTCTGGCCGACCATTTCGCGGAACGAGCGCGGACGCCATTTACGTGCAAGAACCTGATAACTCATCAAAAAACCATCGTGACCGGAGCGGGCGGAAAGAGCGCTAATGCTAGCGGAGCGGGGCCGAAATTGCACCCTGCCGATCTCGTCTAAGCTCAGTGACGGGCACACGGACGACGGATCAGGGAGGATGAGGCGTGCGGCGAGTCCTGGCCATCCTGTTGTTGTGGGTATTGCTGTGGGCCACCCACGGCCTGGCGCAACCGCCGGTGTTGCGCTTCTCCATCGCCGAAAGCTGGAGCATGCCGCTGATGCGCATCGAGGACCAGCAGCCAGCGGAAGGCATCCTGCTGGAGCTGATGCAGGCCATCGCCCGGGAGGTCGATGCCCGCCCCCAGTACCATGTGCTGGCGCGCCTGCGCCTGCAGGAGGCGATGCAGGCCGGCGAAATCGACGTACGCTGCTACGTGTCCACGCAATGGTTGACCGATCGGCCCGGCGACTAT
The DNA here is from genome assembly GCF_057809275.1 of Pseudomonas sp. FG36. Classification (NCBI taxonomy): domain Bacteria; kingdom Pseudomonadati; phylum Pseudomonadota; class Gammaproteobacteria; order Pseudomonadales; family Pseudomonadaceae; genus Pseudomonas; species Pseudomonas sp. FG36. The sequence goes on along the minus strand of NZ_JBMDJQ010000029.1, from coordinate 10,697 downwards.
CTCTGGAGCATCCCGCTCATCGAGCAGCGCGACCTGCTGGTCGGCCGCCCCGGCGACAGCGGCCCCGTCAGCCCGGACGCACTGCCACCCCAGGCCATCGGCACCGTGCTCGGCTACACCTACCCCACGCTCGAGCCGCTGTTCAGCCAGGCCCGCCTGCAGCGCGAAGATAGCCGCAATCAGTTGCTGGTCCTGCAGAAACTCCAGGTCGGGCGCTTGCGCCATGCCGTGAGCAACCAGCTGTCGCTGCAGTGGTACAACCGCTCCCTGCCGCCGGCTCAACACCTGCAACCCCTGGCCGTGCTTGAAGAACAGGCGCTGGGCTGCATGGTGCGCAACGACCCCGCACTGCCGACCCAGGCGGTGCTCAGGGCGTTGGTGCGGATCAAGCAGTCCGGGGAAATGCAGCGGATCGTCGAGCGTTATACCGAGCCCCGTCCGTTCGCAGGTGACGACAGCCCTCAAGTACCCGCAGCCGCGACACCCAGTGCCGCCAGGTAGAGGCCCAAACCGAACACGCAGTGCGTCGCCAGGCTGCGCAGGCAGCTCTTCAAGGGCGCGGGTGTGTTCGTCGCGAAGTACCCTGCCCCCAATGCAGGCTGCACCACGCACAACGGCACGAGCACCGAGACCACCCCGAACAGCAAGGCTGGCCACAGTGTCGGCCCTTGCAACCACCCCTCCCCTGCAATAGCCACCAGCAGCGCCGCAAACACCAGCCCCGTGGCGTAGTGAAGCAACCAGCCCCACGCCAGTTCCCCCCTGACCGGCGCAGCCTTGCCAATCGCCGCATGCCGCCAGCGCCCCGCGAACAGGTGGCCCGCCCAGCGCCCGACCATCGCGTAGTTCAGGGTGGTGACACCCAGGCGCCTGAGCAGCAAGGTCCACAGGTCCATGACCAGGGTGGCGCCGATGCCGACAAGCAAAATGGAAAATGCGAGAGAAGAAACGGTCATGACGAAAGCCCTTGGCAGATTGACGGAGAGGTCGATGCCGAGCAGCATGCAAGTTGAAGTCAACTTCAAGTCAAGGGAGCCGCGATGGACATTGCCGATGTCGCCAGACGCACCGGAGTGCCGGCGTCGACATTGCGTTACTACGCGAACAAGGGGTTGCTCAGATCACTGGCCAGCCACGGGCAGCGCCGCCAGTTCCCGCCAGACACCCCCGAGCGCCTGGCGCTGATCGCGCTGGGACAGGCGGCTGGCTTTTCGCTGGACGAAGTAGCCGCCATGCTTGACGAGCAACGGGTCGACCGCGAGTTGCTGCTGGCCAAGGCCGACGAGATCGACCGCCGGATCAAACGGCTGCAGGCGATGAGCAAGGGGTTGCGGCATGCGGCGCAGTGCCCCGAAGAGAGCCATCTGCAATGCCCGACCTTTCAGCGGCTGATGCAGGTGTCGGCTAATCAGGGCAGGCGTGGAGGTCTCAGTAGCCGTGCAACTCGCGGAACGGCTGGCCCTTGTGGTAGTTGATCCACTCCTCCACGTCATACGGCAGGTACAGCTGCCGACGCGCCCGCGACAGGGCGATGTACACGGCGCAGATCCGCGCATCGAAGGCGTAGGCGTGCTTGAAGCGGTCGGTGGTCATCAGTTCCGGTGTCAGCAACACCTGATCGAACTCCAGGCCGCCAGCCTCCTCGGCCATCAGCAGCGTCAGGCTGTCGGGCCGCGCGGCGATACGCGCGTCCAGCAGCGTCAGGTCCGCAAGCTTGAAACCCGCCTCAAGGCGCGCCTCGACCCAGAGGAACGCGGCATCGAAACGTTCGGACTCACGCACCTGCTGCCAGTCGAGCAGGTGCGCGAAGTACGGATGCGGCCCTTCGGCATCCTGCCCCGGCGCATAGAACGCGGCCCTGAACAGGCCGATCGCCGTGGCCATGAAGCGGCGCATCTGCGGCCAATCGGGGAAATTCAACAAGCAGTTGGACTCGGCCAACTCCATGGCCCAGCGCATCGTGTCCCAGCGCGAGGCGGTCAGCACCACGCAGCCCTCGGGCGGGACGAACCCTTCGGGGAAGTGCTCGATGCCGACATCGACATGGCGCGCAGCCTCGAAGGCAACCTTGGACTTCTTCGAATGCACCCCGATCAACGGGTTGATCAGGCGTTCCACCTTCGGCCCGCAACGCACGGCAAAGGCCATGTCCTTCTGGCGCACCTGACGCTCGCGCCTGACCACCTCGCCGGAGGCCTTCTGGTACTCGTCGCCCAGGGTGATCAGCACCTGGCGGCCTCGTTCGATAACTTGCAGCAGCGAGGCCGGCACGTCCTGGCTCTCGTCGATGATCACGTGGCTGAAACGCCCCGGCACGCTGCAACCAGCCAGGCTCGCTCGCTTGAGCAGCAGCAACGCCTCGAACCCGGTCTGCGCGCCCCAGGCCGGTTGCGCCTCCAGGTAGCGCCATAGCCGGCTGGCGTACTCGAGCAGGACCTGGGCATCGACGCCGGACAGTGCTTGGCGAAAATACGGCAGATGACGATTCGACAGGCTGTAATCCCGTGAATCGCAGTAGTTGCGCAGCACTTCCAGGCAGATATCCAGGGCATGCTCGGCGTCGTACTGGCGCAAGCCGACGATCCCCAGTTCCTCGGCCAGCCTGCGCTTGCCAGGGCCGCGCTGCGCCGTCCGGGCGGAAACTGACCGGGTATCCTTGAGCAGGGCTCGGGCGAACTGGCCGAAGGTCATGCCGACCTTGGCCTGCTCATCCAGCCCCATGCGTCGACGCAAGGTGCCGAGCTTGGCCGGCGTGCGTGCCAGGGCCAGCACCCGGCCACGGGGCAGGCAGTCCATCAGCGCGCCAAGCAGGTAGCTCTTGCCGATCCCGGCATAGCCCTGCACGTGGATGTCTTCGTCGAGGTTGGCCTGGATGACCTTGAGCAGCTTGTCCTGCTCGACAGTCAGCCAGCGCTCGCTGTCGAAGCCAGTGGTCACCCGCTGGCTGAACGGGTTGTCACTGTGATGCAGGCGAATGCGGTAGTCGAAATCCCACTTGCCATCGGCCAGCAGGTATTCCCGCGCCTGGACCTGCTCCGCGTCGAGCAGACGCAGCTTCGAAGCCTTGATTACCTCAAGGCCGAAATAGAGCTTGCGCGCATCGAACAGCCTACGGGCCTCGGACAACAACCCCACGCCAGGCGAGTGCGCGCCATCGACCGCCCACGCCAACAGCTTACCCAGCACCTTTTCCGCCGCCCGCGCATCGACCTGACCCTGTGCCTGGGCCAGGTTCTGGATCACCAGCACTGCCGCCAGCTCCGGTTCGCCCAGGGTGTCGAGCGCCAGCGCGCCGTCGGCCAGCAAGGCCTGGCAAACCTCTGCGGTGACCGGCAGGTACACCGGATGGGAAAAGTCGAAGTGCTCGGGCTGCATGTCGGTACGGGTCCGGGGATCACTCAAGGTTTGTCGGATTCAGCGGCCTGCCCCATCACCAGATCGAAGCGGTAGGCACCCAACGACCCGGCCATGTCGCCGGGATGGCTGACACCCGCCTGCGGTGCGTCGAGCACGCCATCGAGCTCATGCAGGGCCAGCTCCAGCAGCTTGCGCAAGTCACGCACCGAGCGCGCCGACACCTGCAGCTCCAAGGCCACCGCGTCCGCCTTCACCGCCACTGGCGCAGCCGCTTCCTCGAGAATGCGCTCGTGCTCTTCTTCCATCTGGTCGAGCACCTGGGACAACTCCAGCACGCGCTCGGGACTGGCGGCCATCTGGTCCTTGATTTCCAGGCGGCGCATTTGCCACTCGCGGATCTTCTGGCGGGTGAGGTCGTCGACATGTTCCACGGTCGCTATCTCCTGGCCGAATGGGCCGACACGATGGGATGCATGATAAGGCGCTGCGCGGGATCGTGCAGGCGGAAAACAGTGCGAGGGTGTAAAGAAACGCGTCTGATGTGCGACGCCTGACAGGTACGCCGGAAAAACCCTGCGCCCAAAATGGAGGCGGCCCCACCAGCCACACCCCGGCACTCGATGTTCCCGCTATGGCTGCTCCCTTCCGGGCCTGACCAGGTTAACGGGTAATCAATGCGGGGGGACCGATGGGGCCACCACGACGGCTCGCCAGCTGACGAGCCGCGCCATTGTACAACGCCAGGGCGAAGTTACAACCTTTGATCGTGAAAAAACCATCATTTCTCAAGGACTTGTGGCAAATCCATCGCGAGGCGAACCCGCCCCCACGTGCGATCACCCGTGGGAGCGGGCTTGTCCCGCGATAAGGCCACCGGCCTCAGACGTCGATTCCGCGCTCCCCAAGGAAGGCCACGAAGGCATCCTCGTCCATCACCGACACGCCCAGCTCGCTGGCCTTGGCAAGCTTCGAGCCCGCGCCGGGCCCGGCCACCACGCAATGGGTCTTGCCGGACACGGAGCCCGCCACCTTGGCCCCCAGGCTTTCCAGCTTTTCCTTGGCGATATCGCGGCTCATGCGCTCCAGGGTACCGGTCAGCACCCAGGTCTGGCCGGCCAGCGGCAAACCCTCGGCGGATTTCTTCTCGCACGACCAGTGCATGCCGAAGTCCAGCAACTGGGCTTCGATGGCGCGGGCCAACTGCTGGTTGGCCTCGACCTTGAAGAACTCGCGCACCCCGTCGGCGGCCTTGGTGTTCAGGGCCTGGCGCAAGTCGATGCCATCGGCGGCGATGATCTTGTCCAGGGTGCCCAGCTTGTCTACCAGCTTCTCGGCACCGGTCGGGCCGACCGACGGGATATCGAGCTTGGCGAGCATCCCGGCGAGGGTGGTGCTGGCGGCGAACTCGGCGCCCAGCTCACCTTCATCCTGCAGTTGCATACCGCTGTCCAGCAGTTGCTCGATCACCGCACGGTTGTGCTCGTCCTCGAAGAAGTTATGGATCTCGTAGGCGACCTCCAGGCCGATGTCCGGCAGGTAGGTCAGCACCTGTGGCAGCGCCACCTGCACCCGCGCCAGGCTGCCCAGGGAGCGGGCCAGGACCTTGGCGGTCTCCTCGCCGACATCGGGGATGCCAAGGGCGTAGATGAAACGCGCCAGACTCGGGCGCTTGCTGGCCTCGATGGCTTCGAGCAGCTTGCGGCTGGAGACCTCGGCAAAGCCTTCAAGGGCGACCACTTGCTCGAATTCCAGCTTGTAGAGATCGGCCGGCGAGCGGATCAGGTTTTCATCGACCAGTTGCTCGACGCTCTTTTCGCCCAGGCCATCGATGTCCATGGCCCGACGCGACACATAATGGATGATCGCCTGCTTGAGCTGGGCGGCGCAGCTCAGGCGCCCCACGCAGCGGTACACCGCGCCTTCGCTGGTGGTTTCCTTGCCCTTGCTGCGCTTGACCAGCTGGGTGCGCTCGACCTGCGAGCCGCACACCGGGCATTGGCTCGGCACCTGCACCGCGCGAGCGCCCTCCGGGCGGCGCTCAAGCACCACCTGCATGACCTGCGGGATCACGTCGCCGGCACGGCGGATGATCACCGTGTCACCAATGCGCAGGCCCAGGCGCGCGATCTCGTCCATGTTGTGCAGGGTGGCGTTGGAGACGGTCACACCGGCCACCTTGACCGGCTTGAGACGGGCCACTGGAGTCACCGCGCCAGTTCGCCCGACCTGGAACTCGACATCAAGCACCTCGGTGAGCTCTTCCATGGCCGGGAACTTGTGGGCGATCGCCCAGCGCGGCTCACGGGCACGGAAACCCAGCTCACGCTGGGAGGCCAGGGCATTGACCTTGAACACCACTCCATCGATCTCGTAAGGCAGGCTGTTGCGGCGCGCACCGATGTCCCGGTAATAGGCCAGGCACTCGTCGATACCGGCGGCGTGCCTGAGCTCGCGACTGATCGGCAGCCCCCAGGTCTTGAGTTTCTCCAGGATACCGATATGGCTGTCGCCAAACGGCTCGGACACCTGGCCGACGCCATAGCAGCAGAATTCCAGCGGGCGGCCGGCGGTGATCTTCGAGTCCAGTTGGCGCAAGCTGCCGGCGGCGGCGTTGCGCGGATTGGCGAAGGTCTTGCCGCCGGCCTCGGCCTGGACCGCATTGAGCCGGTCGAATCCGGCCTTGCTCATGTACACCTCGCCGCGTACTTCCAGCACCGCCGGCCAGCCCTCGCCCTGCAGCTTGAGCGGGATGTTGCGCACGGTGCGCACGTTGGCGCTGATGTCCTCACCGGTAGTGCCATCGCCGCGGGTGGCGCCCTGCACCAGCTGGCCGTCGCGGTACAGCAGGCTCACCGCCAGGCCATCGAGCTTGGGCTCGCAGCTGTAGTCCACGGCCGCCTGATCGCCGCCCGGCAGGTCCAGGCCTTCGACCACGCGGCGACCGAAGTCGCGCAGGTCGTCTTCCTCGAAGGCGTTGCCCAGGCTGAGCATCGGTATCTCGTGACGCACCTGGCTGAAGGCCGCCAGCGCCGCGCCGCCGACGCGCTGGGTCGGCGAATCCGGTGTCACCAGGTGCGGGTGCTCGGTTTCCAGAGCCTTGAGCTCATTGAACAGGCGGTCGTATTCGGCATCGGGCACGCTGGGTTCATCGAGCACGTAGTAGCGGTAGTTGTGCTGGTCGAGTTCGGCGCGCAGTTCGTGGATTCGGGATTCGGCGTTCATTTCTGGTCTTCTCTTGCAAAGCAAAAGAGCAGCCCCTGGCTGCTCTTTCGTTTCAATCATCGCGGCGCGGACCGAGGCAGGGTCCGCCCGCTCGGGTGTATCAGCGTTTCTGCGTCAGGGCGCGGCGCTCGAACTCGACGATGCGCTGGCGGTAGTGCTCGATGGTCTGGGCGGTCAGCACGCTGCGCTGGTCATCCTTGAGTTCGCCATTGAGCTCGTGGGCCAGCTTGCGGGCGGCGGCGACCATCACGTCGAAGGCCTGCTTGGGGTGACGCGGGCCTGGCAGGCCGAGGAAGAAGCTCACCGCACGGGTGCTGAAATGGTCGATGTCGTCCAGATCGAACACGCCGGGTTTGACCGCATTGGCCATGGAGAACAGCACTTCGCCGTGGCCGGCCATGCTCTCGTGGCGATGGAAGATGTCCATCTCGCCGAAGCGCAGGCCGCTTTCCAGGATGTTCTGCAGCAGCGCCGGGCCCTTGAAACCGCCTTCGTCGCGGGAGATGACACTGATCACCAGCACTTCTTCGGCCGGCGGCAGCTCTTTGGCCGGCGTGGACGCGGCAGTAAAACCGCTGTTGCGGGTGTTGTCGGCGGCGAAGTCGTCGTCGCCAGTATCGAACAGGTCCGGCTCACGCGGCTCGGCGGCCAGCTTCAGGTCGCCCTGTTGCTGCTCGCTGTTGTTGCGCTTGCCGCGCTTGGCCTTGGCCGGTTTGGCTTCACGCTCGCGTTCGCGCTCCCGCACCGGGGCGCTGACCGATGGCAGGTCGCTCTCATCCAGCTCGGGCTCTTTATGGGTTTCCAGCACACGCGAAGGGCCGAGCACCTCGGCGCCGCCGCTGTCGTCGTCCGGGGCGTTGGCGTAGCTACGGTCCAGACGGAACTTCAACTTGCCCTTGCCGCCGCGCATGCGGCGCCAGCCGTCGAAAAGAATACCGGCGATGACAATGATGCCGATGACGATCAGCCACTCGCGCAGACCGATTTCCATGTAATCCCGTGCCTCTATAAAAAATATGCTTGAAAACAAAGGCTTCAAAGGCCTTTAACACGTGGCGCCAACTCTATGTTCTGACAGGCGTTTTACCCACGCAAAAAACAAGTGACATTAAGCTAGCACGACCAAAGGCAACTTTACACCGTCTGTCGCGTCTGCTGAGGCTTTTGCCTACACGTTCACACCCTTTCTTTACCCCTTAGGCTCTGTCCGAAATGTATCTGCACTCGCCCATACTGCGTTGAAACGGGGCTCGGAATGCTCATGTACTCCAGTACAGTCGGGCGCGACCCCGGCCGTTCCTCCCCCCGTTTCGCCTTGTCTGGCCTTCGCGCAGACACATTTCGAACAGACCCTAGGCATCGACCATGGCCATAGCCTCTTCCACATCAACTGCTACAAGACGTGAACAACCCGGCTCGTGCATGGTCACCCCCATCAGCTGGTCGGCCATTTCCATGGCGATCTTGTTGTGGGTGATGTAGATGAATTGCACGGTTTCGCTCATTTCCTTGACCAGGCGCGCATAGCGCCCGACGTTGGCATCGTCCAAAGGCGCGTCGACCTCGTCGAGCATGCAGAACGGCGCCGGATTCAGCTTGAAGATGGCGAACACCAGGGCCAGGGCCGTCAGTGCCTTCTCGCCGCCGGACAGCAGATGGATGGTGCTGTTCTTCTTGCCCGGCGGGCGCGCCATGATCGTCACCCCTGTATCGAGTAGATCTTCGCCCGTCAGTTCCAGATAAGCGCTGCCGCCACCGAAAACTTTTGGGAAAAGTGCCTGTAATCCGGCATTTATCTGATCAAAGGTATCCTTGAAGCGGTTGCGGGTTTCCTTGTCGATCTTGCGGATGACGTTTTCCAGGGTCTCCAGTGCCTCGACCAGGTCGGCGTCCTGGGCATCCAGGTAGCGCTTGCGCTCGGATTGCTGCTCGTACTCTGCGATGGCCGCCAGGTTGATCGCGCCCAGGCGCTGGATCCGCGCCTCGACTTGCTCCAGTGCCTGCTCGGTCCCCTGCTCGCTGGCCTCGGCCTCGAGCGTGGCGAGCACGCCCTGCAGATCGTAGCCGTCGGCGAGCAACTGCTCCTGCAAGGTCTTGCGCCGCACGTCCAGCCCCTGGGACTCCAGGCGCTGCTGCTCCAGCTGGCCGCGCAGCAACTGGGCCTGCTGCTCGGCCTGGGTGCGGCGGCGCTCGGCATCGCGCAGTTCGCGGTCCGCCTCGTCCATGTGCAGCCGCGCCTGGCGCATTTCTTCGTCGACACTCATGCGGCGCTCGAGCAGTTCCTCGAGTTTCAGGCGCAACTCCTCGAGCGGCGCCTCGCCCTCCTCGAGATTCAGGCTCAGTTGCTCCTGACGCTCGTTCAGGCGCGCGGCCTGCTGCTCCAGGCGCTCGAGCGCCTGGCGGGTCGAGTCGTGCTGGGCACGCAACGAGCCCAGACGCACGGCCAGTTGATGGGCATGGTCCTTGTGCTGGCGGGCCTCCTGGCGGACCCGGTCGAGGCCTTCGCGCAGGGTGTCGCGGCGCGCCATCAGTTGCTCGCGCTGCTCGGTGTCCTGGGCCATCAGGTCGAGGGATTCCTGCAACAGCAGGCGTGCCTCGCCCAGCTGCTCATGCTCCAGGGCGCGCTGTTCCTGGAGCTCGGCCAGTTCTTCGTGCAAGCGTCGGCGGCGCAGTTCGAGCTGTTCGGCGCGGGCCCGGCCAGCGGACAGGCGCGCCTTGAGCTCACCGTGCTGGCGGCTCTCGTCCTGGCTGCGACGGCGCAACTGCTCGCGCTGTTCCTCCAGGTCGAGCTGTTGTTCACGCAGGCGCTGCAGTTGCTCGTCAAGCTGTTCGAGCGACGCCTCCTGCTCCAGTTGCTCCTGGGCCAGGCGTTCGATTTCCTGGCCCCTGGCCAACACGCCGCCCTGGGCCTCACCACCACGGCTGACCCGCAGGAAATGCCGCCCGACCCAGTATCCGTCGCGGCTGACCAGGCTTTGCCCAGCAGCCAGCGACGCTCGCTGCGCCAACGCCTGCTCCAGCGTTTCAACCGGCGTGACCTGCCCCAGCCAGGCCGACAGATCGGCCCGCCCCTCGACCTTGTCGAGCAGGCTGCCGGCAACGCGCGAACCCTCGCCACCAGCCAGCAGCAGGCGCAGATCGCCCTGCTCCAGCGCGGCAAAGTCCAGGCCGGCGAAGTCGTCCAGCAGCACTGCCTGCAGGTCGGCGCCAAGCACCGTTTCCACCGCCAGCTCCCAGCCGGGCTCGACCCGCAGCCCCTCGGCCAGGCGCGGGCGCTGCTCCAGGCCCTGGGCGCGCAGCCAGTCGGCGGCACCCACACCGGGCTCCAGCGCAGCCTGCTGCAAGGCCTCCAGCGAGGCCAGGCGCCCACCCAGGCGCTGCAGATCACCCTGCTGTTGCTGTTGCGCCTGGCTGGTCTGCTGCAATTGTTCGCGCAACCCTTCCAGGCGCTCGACCACCTGCTGCTCTTGCAGGTGCAGCTCTTCGAGCAGCAACTCGCTGCTGGCCACTTGCTCGCCCAGATCGGACGTCTCGGTGTCCTGGGTATCACCACCTAGCTGCTCGCCCTCCTCGCCCAGCTTGCGCTGGCGCTCGGCCAGGCGCTCCAGGCTGGATTCGAGCTGCGCCAGGCGCGCCTGCTGCACCTCGGCCTGACGGCGCGGCTCGGCGGAGCGGGTGTTGAAGCCGTCCCACTGCTCCTGCCAGCCGTGCATGCCAAGCTCAGCTTCCTCCAGGGTCGCGGCGGCTTCCTCGGCCGCGGCCAGGGTCAGCTCCTGCTCCGGTTCGAGCATCGCCAACTCTTCGCCGAGGGTCGCCAGCAAGGTGCGGTCGTGCCCCAGGTGCGATTCGGTTTCCAGGCGGCTGCGTTCGGCTTCCTTGAGGTCGTCCTGCAACTGGCGCAGACGCTGCTGGCCATGCTGGATGCTCTGCTCGACGCGAGCGATATCACCGGCCACCGAATAGAAGCGGCCCTGCACCTGGTTGAAGCGTTCGGACAACTCATGGTGACCGTCGCGCAGTCGCTCGATGCTGGCGTCGGCGTTGCGCTGTTCGGCCACCAGCGCCTCGAAGGCGACCTCCTGGTCGCCGATCACCGTCTCGCGCTGGCGCACCCGATC
>NZ_JBMDJQ010000028.1:0-75599 GCF_057809275.1 Pseudomonas sp. FG36 | reverse complement strand
GGCGCCCCCCCCCCCCCACGACCAGGGCTGGGAGTTCGACGAGCACGACCAGGACCCGCTGCACAAGGACGTCACCCTGCTGTCGAGCCTGTACGAGCGTTCGCGCCCGGGCTTTGCCGGCAACCAGTCGGTGCCGGTGCTCTGGGACCGCCAGCAGAATCGCATCGTGCACAACGATTCGGCCGAGCTGGCGCTGCAGATGGCCACCCGCCTGCTGCCCCTGGCCAAGACCCCGATCGACCTGGTGCCCGACCGCTCCAGCTGCGACATCGTCGAGCTCAACCAGTGGCTGCACACCAATATCAACCGCATGGTCTACCACATGGGCTTCGCCCCGGACCAGGCGAGCTACGACGAGGCCTACAAGCAGTTCTTCGCGGCCATGGACACCCTCGAGCTCCGGCTGCGCAAGCAGCCATACCTGGTGGGCGGCAAGCTGAGCCTGTCGGACCTGTTCCTGCTGCCCACGCTGATCCGCTACGAGGCGGTGTACTACGTGCACTTCAAGGCCAACCACAAGACCCTGGCCGAGTACCCGGCGCTGTATCAGTACTTGGTGCGCCTGACGCAGATCCCGGCAATCTACCGCACCATCGACATGGCGCATATCAAGCTGCATTACTACTACTCGCACAACCACATCAACCCAACCCGTATCGTGCCCAAAGGGCCGGTACTGCCCTGGCTCAACTGACCCTACAGCCCACTCCCACTGATGATTTGAAACCTGTGCAATCAGGTGGGAGCAACTGCCTTGCTCACAATGTGAAAATCTGACGCGATCCCTGTGGGAGCGGCGGTACGCCGATGCGACTTGCCCCGCGATCACGGGCGCTGCCCGTGCCAGGCGCTGCGGTGCCATCTTCGCGGCGGTTCGATGCCCCGATAAAACCGCTCCTACAGAAATGGAGCAATACTCAAGACAGTAGCTCCCACCCTTGCCGCGTCATCTTGAAAAGATGCCCCGTACTGGTGGGAGCTGCGGTTCACCGCCTACCCTGCCATGGCATACTCCACGGGCCCCGGCACCGGCCACACAAGCCCAGCCCCTGCGTGAGAGCCTTCACTATGCAACCCGTCTTGCAGCACCCTTGGGACATTACCCCGAGCCAAGCCATAGCGCTGCAGCAACTGTTATCCCAGCATGTCATCAGGCAAGACCAGGTAGGCGCCATCACGCGTATTGCCGGCATCGACGTGGCCTACCACAAAGACAACGATACCCTGATTGCCAGCATCGTCGTGGTTGACGCACAGAGCCTGGAGGTTATCGAGGAACGAGCCTGGGCAGACACCACCGTATTTCCCTACGTGCCCGGCCTGTTCTCGTTTCGCGAGTTGCCTTCGATCATCAAGCTGTTGTCGACCGTAACCTGCCGGCCCGACCTGATCATCTGCGATGGCCAGGGTATCGCGCACCCACGCAGGCTTGGCCTCGCATCGCACTTGGGGGTTCTTTTCGATATTCCCACCATTGGATGCGGGAAGAGCCGCTACATCGGCGAGTTCACCCCGCCCGCCAATGACCGAGGGGCCAGATCAGACTTGGTAGACGGCGATGAAGTCATCGGCGCCGCCCTCAGAACCCAGCAGAACATCAAGCCCGTGTTCGTCTCGGTCGGCCACCGTGTTTCGCTTGAGACTGCCTGCCAGTGGGTACTGCATGCCGCCCCCCACTACCGACTGCCGGAAACGACACGGCTTGCCGACCGCTACGGCAGGCAGTTCCATGAGCAACGGACAGCCCTCGCGCCACCGCCAGGCCCACCCACCGTTTGTTGAGACGTTAACGCCGCCCTTCAACCGCCATGCGCACAGCCAGGCCCATGAGTACCGTCCCCATCAACCAGCGCTGCACGACCTCCCAGCCGGGCCTGCCCAGGAAAAAGGCCGCGATGGAGCCTGCCATGATGGCAATCAGCGCATTGACGCTGACGCTGATCAGGATCTGCGTGAAGCCAAGCACCAAGGATTGCGTCAGCACGCTGGCCTGTTCGGAGGGGCTGATGAACTGGGGCAGCAACGACAGGTACATCACCGCAATCTTGGGGTTCAGCAAGTTGGTGACAAAGCCCATCATGAAGAGTTTGCGTGGGCTGTCCTTGGGCAGGTCTTGCACCTGGAACGCAGAACGCCCACCTGGCTTGACCGCCTGCCAGGCCAGGTAGAGCAGGTACAGCGCGCCGCCGAGGCGCAAGGCGTCATAGGCATAGGGCACCGCCATCAACAAGGCGGTGATGCCCAATGCAGCGCACGCCATGTAGAAGACAAAACCCAATGCCACGCCGCCTAGGGAAATCAACCCGGCCGCTCGCCCCTGGCAGATCGACCGCGAAATCAGGTAGATCATGTTCGGGCCGGGGGTAAATACCATGCCGAGTGAAATCAGGCCATAGGCAAGCACATTGGACAGTTCGGGCATGGGCGGCTCCTTGAATGGCGCACTGAAGGAGGTGGCCAACCTCAGCGGGCACCTGAATGAAGGGGGCCATGATAGAGCGATGAAAAGCAGGGCGGCAGATACAGATTGGCGGGTAAAACGTCATACACAGGGGCGGCCGCAGGCGGTGTTCAAACGCCCTCTTTCTTTCGCGTCATTGCGCAAGTACAAACAATCAGGGCGACCCGAAGGCCTCGCTTTCCCCCTTTTCCTATGGCTAGATCCGTTCACCACCAGGAGCCGGCATTAGAGTAAGAAAAATAAATCCGTCCCCTTTCCCCCTTATAACTAATTCAATGCGAAACCTTTTCAATCCTACCAAATGCATCTATGTAAGCTGCCTTCAACGCAAGACTAACAGCATTTAATGTCTCGGATTTCAGATAGACCAAATCCCGACCAACCAACTCCTGGCCTGCCATTTTTATTTTTACACGCGACTGCCCCGTATATTTGGTAGTTCCAACATACACCGAGAGCCTGGCCTCACACGCATAATATTCAGGACTTCCCCAAGTCTTGACGAAAACCCGGTCAATCTCGACTCTGGTTTTTATGCTCGCATCTGCATCAGATCCGATAGACCGTTTGGTGAACTCAGACCAATCAGTGACTGGGACGTTAGCAAAACCCTCATACAAGCCCGTTTTGTAGTTGGCTGCATGCCACACCACCTTACTACTCTCGGAACAGTGAGTGCAGCGCTCATCGCCGGATACAATGGTTATCGTTGAGTGAGTAATTTTGTTTTTGATTGAAGATAGCTCTGCGTCTGTAGTGTAGGCGGCGAAATGCAGTTGATTGGTTACGCAGCCAGACAAAGCAAAAAACAAAAACAACATTACATTGAACTTCACTGCCACCCATCCTTTCTTGCAACAATTCAAATAACCAATGGAAAATTGACAAACTCAATTCCCCCACTCCAGTTTCACCCACCACTAATTACTGCTCACCCCTTCGTCCTCATCGGCACCGGACTCAAAGTGGAAAACGGTCTTTCCCGAACAGCACATGCATTTTTATTGCGCCAAACTAAACCAATCCAACCTTATCCAAGTAGTCAATGACCTCTCTGGCATCTACCAGCATCACCAACTCATCTTCATTCAATTCAGAAAATCCTTCAGCCTGCAAACAGGAATATACTTCCACAAATTCAGAGGAGACATCCTGAGTAAAGGGATCCTCCGTTATAAATTTCAACCCAGCCCTGACGGGAATTATAAACAATGATACATAGGCAGCCAAGGGCACACCCTCAGCCTTGGACTGCAAATAGTTATCCATCTCGTCATAGGCGTAACCAAAAGCCTGATACAATGTGAGGCCTCGCTCACTAACCGCTCGTTTAAATAACACTTCCATCTCGGAGCGTATTTCTAAGTAATTCACAATTACCTCAGTAATAAATCTCGAAGAAGGCAAAGGGGAACCAGGAAAAAGGCGAAAAGGGGACAGATTTATTTCCCCAACTTTAATCTCGACCCACCTACATGATGGCTAGACCCCTTCGCCGTCAGGAACCGAAATTAGAGTGGGAAAAATAAATCTGTCCCCTTTTCTCCCTTTTCTCTCCGTCCCCTTTTCCTTTTCAGTCCCCTTTTCCATCTTTTCGGAGGGTCGAAACAGGCGCTCTCGATGGACTGACAACGATGACTAAAATAGCTTTTAAAACAGACGCACCCTATTTTCCCTCCGTGAGTAGAAAGGGGACAGATTTATTTTTACTACTCTAATCTCGCCCTAGCTACATGATGGCAAGGTCCGTTCGCCTCCAAGATCCGAAATTAGAGTAGTAAAAATAAATCTGTCCCCTTTTCCACACTGTCCCCTTTTCCACACTTTTCCTTTTCCACACTTTTCCACAGTCCCTTCCATGCTTTTCATGCCCCAGATCGTTAGTAAAATCAGCTGGTCATTTGGCTCTTAAATGGCATAATCTGACGGTTCGTTGACAACAACCTCACCAGCTTGATTTAGCGAGAACAGTCCACATGCAGCCAGTCATACAACATCCTTGGGATATAACCCCAAGCGAAGCCATAGATCTACAGATACGACTATCTGAACTTGTGGTCAAGCAAGATCAGCTTGGGTCGATCTCTAGTATCGCAGGCATTGATGTCGCCTACCACAAAGAGAACGATACACTGATCGCCTCCATTGTCGTGGTTGACGCAGAAAGCCTGGAAATCATCGAAGAGCATGCATGGTCGGGTACGACTTCGTTTCCCTATGTGCCTGGTCTTTTTTCGTTTAGAGAGCTACCTTCAATCGTGAAGCTCTTATCAACTGTAATCCACCGACCTGATCTGATCATCTGCGACGGGCAAGGTATAGCTCACCCTCGTCGGTTTGGCTTGGCATCGCACTTGGGGGTACTTTATGACATACCCACTATTGGATGCGGCAAAAGTCGCTTTATCGGTGAGTACGAACCTCCCCTTGATGAAAGAGGATGCCAATCAGGCCTGTTCGACGGCGACGAACTAATCGGAGCCACGCTCAGGACGCAAAAACATGTAAAACCTGTGTTCGTTTCAATCGGCCACCGAATCTCCCTTGAAACCGCATGCCACTGGGTATTGAGTACCACACGCCACTATCGACTACCCGAAACGACTCGACTTGCAGATCGATATGGACGGCAGTTCTACGAACAGAACAAACACCCCATCAAGCTCCCAAACCAACAATCCGATTATTAAAGTACACATCACATTCTGTGTGAAGTACTTTAAACTCCGCACACCACTTACGCCAAAAATCACGCCTGCACTCATCTTCAGCGACTTTCAGCTCTTTCAGTTGATCGAGGGCTCTCAAGCGCGCCAAAGTCTCAGGCGAATCAGAGATTCGATCCACATACAACTCCTTTACACAGCTTAAATTTTTACCATCTAACAAATACTTAATAGCTGATTCATCAACACCATCCCCACTTAGAGATAACCGCGAACCGCATACAAGCGCCGAGAGTTCCTTCTTCTCTCTCAACACAGGGAATCTTATGAGCTTAACAACCATAGATACCCTCCCAAAATAATCCCCCATCAACGTTAAGCGCTGCAATCTACCCTTTGAGAAACCTAAAGACATCATAAAATAATCACGCTCATACAGCGTTACATCTATTAGATCGCCGCTCTCATACCACTCATATTTTTGTATGATATCCCCACCAATTTCAAGGGAACGAAGCTGCCCCCCTGAATAATACGCAACCTCTGCAATAACCCAACCGTACTCAAACAGCCGTTCGCTGACACAAACATCGCCAACAAACTCATAAGCAAATCCATTATAGATTTCATCACCCCAAAAAAACTGCTCACCTGTGTAATCACGCTCTGATTCAATTCCGACGCCCCCCTCCCCTGGAATAAATTCGCTGCGATAAACACCTGTGCAACACCCATTGACATACAAACCACCCCACGTGAGCACTCCCCCCCTAAACTCCAATGCTGCTCCAGAGTAAGGCAAACCTCGAAAAGCCCACTTACCAAACTCTTCAATCAACGCACTTTTCTTTATAATCATCAGTGTTTTCTCCCAGTGATTACATCCACATCCTTAAGTACGCCACTACAATTCGAGCACGCCTCAAACTTCCCACCCTGACCATTCTTCGGTGCTAGTTTATAAGTTGCAACTTTTACATCTTCAATTAAAAGCGCTGGATAACGAGCAAGCGTGCTGTTTACAGCCCTGACCTCAGCATGCAACCCAGGAATACCATTTTGCACATCAAATCTTTTTCCTCCACCAACTAGATTCTCGATCATAGTTCTAACCTGGGGTGTGAGTGGCGTTCCGGCTTTAGTATACAGACCACTTACTTCCTCCATGAACACTTTGGTATCGTTCACTCTGAAATACTGTTTGGCATCACCAAAACGTTCGATCCCAAGGAAGTTCGGTACTCTTGCGTTGATATTGGTGAACGCCTCGCTCACATAATCCCGCCCAGGTACACCTGCCCTCGACAACGCGACACCGGCAGTATCCCCTGCTTTAATCAGCGCCTCAGCTTCTGAACCAACCCTCTGGAAAAGCAGGCGGTCAAATTCGGCACTGTTCAACGCATCAAGGTGGCCAAATTCCCCGTCCACCCCGGGCCGCTTGCCAGCACCGCCACTGGCGCCCTTTCCAGCTGACGCTCCCCCCGCATCAACCAGGGTTTCCTTGCCAACCACTGGCCTGATTGAACCAAGGTCACTTGTTACGACAGCCCCAGCCCCTCCCCTGGCACCAGCCCCCAGAGTAGCCATACCCAGCAAGCCAGCCACCATATTACCAGCGGCATTCCACCCATCCCCCTCAACGGCCTGCTTGGCACCCTGAGTAAACTGCAACGCCCCATTCGTCGCTGCAACAGCTCTGACCGTGCTGCCGATTGATCCCGTCAGGAAGTAGATAGCCGGATCGCCGAGATTAGCCAACCCTTGCTGTTCGTCCCCTATGCGCAGCGTTCCCTTGGCATCCAGATAGGTCTGTTCGTTGACACTGCGGTCGCGAGTCCAGGCCAGATTTTCAAGCAATCCCATTTGACCGCGCTGAGCGTCTGCCCAAGCAATCTTGTCTTGGCTGGTACCTGCGTAAGGGTAGCCATATCCCAAGGTCTGCTCACCACCGAGCAAGCTGGCAACGCTTGCCCGGGTGACCGCCAGGCTATGGTTGGCATCCAAGCCATTGCTGACATCCTGCTTCCTGACGGCATCCAATCTCTCGAAGGCATAAACTTGCAGGTATGCCATAAGCTCAGCCTTGTCATCCTGCGTAAGCGACGATGGGTCACGCTTGTAGGCTTCCAACAGTTTGTCGCTTCGCTGATCCGCGCCTTCCAGCTTGACCAACTCACGCGCTGCTTTCAGCCCACCGTCCTTGCGGAAACTATCTCGCGCCTCGTCCCGCTGTTTCGCCGAATGGTCGCCCAGGAAGTTGTACTGAGTGCCATTCTTCGCAACCCATGCCGCTTTGTTCAGCGAGGCGGCATTGGCATCTTCCTGGCTCGCCGCTGCCAACACGCCAACGATCTGCGAGCTCATGGTCAGCAAGCTCTCGTTGCCACCCGCCAGCTTGTCGAGCTCTACCACCAGCGCCTCGTTTGCGCCGGCCGCCAAGGCGCCAGTCTTGAAGTCCCCACCCGTCGCTTTCGACAGCAGGCCACCGACCATCGCGTGAATGGCAATCTTGGGCAGGCTGCCGTTCTCGATACCCCATTTATGGGTGTAATCACCAACTGCGTTGAAACTGGCAGCGGCCAGCGTATTGAACAGCGCCCCCTTGAGCGCTTCACTGGCATTTCCACCCTGTCCGAGCGCCTTGCTCAGCAACATGGATGTGCCGTTCTGCAGCGTTTGGTTGGCCGCGAACTGGCCTACGCCTTTCAGGGTGTAGAGTTTCGGACCAATGACTTTGCCTGTGGCGATGTCGGTTTTCGTTCCAGTCCAACCGTCGAAATAGGCTGCTGTCAGTCCGGCTGTCACACCAGAGATGACATAACCTTTTATCGCATCGGACGACGTCACGTCCTTGACTACCGCCCCAAGGTTGCCCCGGTTGTTGATGACGCTCACCGAGGCATTGGTCGAGGCGCCTGTAGCAACAGCACCTACAGCGGCGCCTGTTACCCCACCCCCAGCCCAGGCTGCGGCTGCGGGGCCGACCACTGCAGCCATTACAATTGCAATCGCCAGTTGAGCCGCCGGCCCCAAGCCCGAATTGCTGTACTTGAACGAGTCATGGATCTCTTTGACCTGACGCCAGTCCACACCACCTTGTGCTTCGACCTGCTTGAGCCACGCCAGCTTCGGATCGGCCTTGACCATGGCATCGATGGATTCGCTCACCGTCTGCTGGTTGACCTGGCGTACATCCACATGAATCTTGCCTACGGCGTTGATCACCAGATCGCCTTTGGCCACCAGCTCACTCTGGCGCACGGTTTCATCAGTGCGCCCTTCACCCTTCATGCTGAACCAGCCAGCATTTGACTTGCTCTTCTCGTGACTCTCCTGATGCATGTCCTTGACCGCTTCGAAGGTCACCGAACCGCCGCTATCAATGGTCAGGTCCGCACCGGAGGCGAGTTTCGCGCCCTGGTACAGCTGGTCACCGCCGCTCTCGAGGGTCAGGTTGCCACCACTGGTGACCTCACTCCCCACCGCCTTGACGTCGGTCACTTCATCACGCTGGGTCTTCTTGCTCCCCCAACCACCCTTCTTGTTCATGTCATACAGCGAGTACTGGCTGTCGTTGGCGGCCAGCAGTTCGAGCTTGTCGCCGGCCACCAGGTAGGCTTCGTCGCCGGCGCTGGCCTTGCTCGCCACCATGCGCAGGTCGCGCCCGGCGTCGATGGTCAGGTCGCCGCCGGCCTTCACTTCGGCGGACTGCTGCTCGACGTCGTCCTTCTGCCGCTCGAACTTGGTCTTGCCTTCCTTGCCTTTGACGTAGCTGTGTTCCTCGTTCGCCGCAGCGGCCAGGGTCACGTCGCGCCCGGCCTGCAGGGCCAGGTCGCGGCGGGCCTCGATTTCGCTGGCGACGATGCTCAGGTCCTGGCCAGCCGTGGCGGTGAGGTTGCCGCCGGCCTTCACCTCGCTGCCGTACTGGGTGATCTTGATGTCATGGCCACGCTCGCGGCGGCGCTGGTACTCGTGGCTGTCGACACCTTCCTGACTGCCGATGTACAGGTCGCGACCGGCATCCAGGTCGATGTCGTGCCCAGCCTGGACCGCTCCACCGACAATGCCGATATCACGCCCGGCGGTGATCGTCAGGTCGTTCGCCGCCTCGATGCGCGCTGCGGTGTCGACCAGATCCTTGATCACGTGCTCCTCACGGGCACTGCCTTCGAGGCGGGTGACGCTGCGTTCGTTGATCACATCACCGGTCAACGCGGTGAGGCTCACTTCACGCCCGGCGATGATCCCGCCCTGGGCATTGCGGATCGAGTCGGTGGCCAGCATGTCCAGACGCCCGCCCGCCTCCATCAACCCGGCGTTGCCGATGTTGGTGGCGCTGACGGCGAGGTTGTTGGTGGCGCGCAAGGTGCCGACGTTGACCAGCTCGCCGCCGCTGATCAGGTTGACGTCGCGGCCCTGGATCAACGCGCCGTTAGGGGCCACGCGGCCGTTGGCGTGGGCCAGGTACAGCACCGGGGCCAGCACCTTCTCGCCGTTGACCTCGACCTGCTCCATCCAGACGATGTCATGGGTCAGCGCCGCCACCTGCTCGGCGCTGAGCGACACACCCACGCTCAGCGACAGCTTGTCCTTGCTGGCGATGGCGTTGTCCATCAGGTAGCGGAACAGCGTCTCGTCGCTGGTCATGCCGTCGATGTAGCGCTGGCCGGTACGGGCCACCACCGCCTCGCGGATCAGGCGCTGCTCGTAGAGACCATCGCCCAGGCGCTTGATGGCCTGGTCCGGTTTGATATTGAGCTGGCCGAGCATGTAGTCGGAGCTGAGGAACTGCTTGAGGTCGGTCAGGACCGGGTTGGTCTCCACCAGGTACTTGTGCGAGACGCTCGGCACGCTGCGCTCAGGCACGCCCTGGACCAGCTTGACGCCAGCGGCCAAACCGCCCAGCGCCACGCCCGAGCCGGCCACGGCGCCTTGGGCAGACGCCGCGCTGTCGGCACCGAGCGCCGACGCCGCGCGGCTGTCGGCGCTGGCCGCAGTGGCCAGCGGTGCGATGAAGGTGCCACTGCCCGCCTGGGTGCGGTCAGCGGTTGCGCCCAGGGCGTCGCCGCTGATCGCGGCCTGCCCGGCCTGGCTGCTGATGCGGAACAGGCCGTTGTTGCCCTGGGGCAGGCTGAAGCTGGGCAGGGTCACCGGGTTGAGCTGGCGCTGGGCCAGGTCCGGTGGCAACTGCGGGTTGAGCGCGCGCACCTGGGTCTGCACCTGGCGCGGGTCGGCGCTGACGTCGCCCCGGGCACCAATGCTACCGGCCCCGGCCTGGTTTGCGCGCACCACGCTGTTATCGATGCGCTGGGTGGCGTTGATGGTTACTGCACCCGCCGCCTGGATCACCGCGGGCGCCACCACGGCACCGGCGATCGGCGTCTTGTGGTCGATGAGGTCGTAGATACTGTGTTGCGGGTAACCCGATGCCGCCAGGACCTGATCCAGGGTCAGCGAGCCGGGGTTCTGGTTGAACTGGTTCTTGGCCTGGATGAAGGCGTTGTACTGGCCGCGGTTGCGGGTATACATGCTGGCTGTCAGGTTGCGCTGTTCGCCGCCACCTGCCGCCTTGTTCTCGAACACCGCGGTGTTGATGACGATATCGCCCGCCGCGGAAACGCTGCTGTAATGGTTGCGGAACGCGCTACCGGCAAACGCCAGCTTGCCGCCGGTGGTGATGAACGCGGTCGGCGAGTCCTCGGCAATGACGTCTTCCCAGGTTTCCACCGCGCTGAAGTGCAGCTTGCACCCCTTGCCCTTGCAGTGGTCGTCGGAATAGATATTGACGTTACCGGCAGTCAGTTTCTTCGTGGAGGTGAGTTTTTCCTTGCGGTTGAGCAGCGTATCGACCGCCAGGGTCATGTTGCCGGCGCTCTCCAGGCTGCCGGAGATATTCTCCAGCAACACGGCGCGAGCGCTGCCGTTGCCGGCCAGGTCCAGGCCGCCGAGGCTGTAGATATCGCCGTAGTAGTTGCTCAGGCTGCCCACGCGCAGGGTCATGTCGTTGCCGCTGAACACCAGGCCGCGCTGGTTGCTCAGGGTGTTGGCGGCAAGTGTCACCGCCGCGGCGCCACCGAGGGTGCCGCGGTTTTCCAGGCTGGCGGCGTTGACCGTAAGGCCACCGAGGGCGGTCAGGCGACCGTCGTTGCTCAGCAAGTTGCGGGCGGTCACCACGCTGCCCGCGCCGCCGGCCAGGCTGGCGGCACTGGACAGGCGGATATCGGTGGCGCTCAGCCCCAGGCTGCCGAGGCTGCTCAGGCGGCCGTTGCCGTCGTAGTTGCCGGTGAGGTCGAGTTGCAGGCTGCCATCGCTGGCCAGCAGGCCATGGTTGGTCCAGTCGCCACCGCGGCCCTTGAAGCTCTCGACCGCCAGCAGCTTGCCGCTGGCCGTCTGCACGAAGCGCCCGATGTCCAGCTCCAGGCGCCGGGCCTGCAGCACGCTGCTGTTGGTCCAGCTGGCGGCGCCGATGCTCAGCAGGCCATCGGTGTGCAGGACACCGCCGGCCTGGGTGACCTTGTCGGAGGCCAGGCCGAAGGTGCCAAGGCCGGTGTGCAGCAGTTGCCCGCCACTGTTGCTCAGGCCGCCGATCTGCAGGTCGAGGTCGTGGTTGGCGGTGGCCAGCACGCCGTTGTCGTTGAGCAGGTTGCCCTTGACGATGAAGCGGCTGGTGCCGGTCTTGCCGAGGGCGCGCAGGTTGCCCGTGCGGTTGTCGAGCTCGCTGGCGCTCAGTTGCAGGTCGCTCTCGCTTTCCAGCTGGCCGAGGCCGTTGTACAGCGCGCCGCTCAAGCCGAAGTCGATGCGTCCGGCGCCGATCTTGCCGCCCTGGTTGAGCAGTTGCTGGCCCTGCAGGTGCAGCAGCCCGGCGGCGTACAGGCCACCGCCCCGGTTGTCGAACTCGGCGGTGACGAGCTGATTGTCGCCCCCCAGGGCCGAGAGGTAGCCGCCCTGGTTGTTCATCCGGGTGTCGGCCTTGATGTCCACCGACTGCGCCTGGGTGGTGCCGCCGCCGTTGTCGAACAGGCCGCTGAAGACGCCCTTGAACAGGCCTTTGGCCGCGCTGAGCATGCCGCTGTCGCTGTTGTCGAGGCTCGCGGCGTGCAGCTCGAGGCCGCCGTCCTGGCTCTCCAGGCGCCCGCCGTGGTTGTTCAGGGCCTTGTCCAGGCGCACTTCGATGGCGCCCTGGCTCTTCAGCGTACCGGCCTGGTTGTCCAGGGCATTGGCGTGAATGTCGAGCTTGCCTTGTTCGCTGAACAGCAGGCCATCCTGGCCGTTGAGCAGGTCACCGTCCAGGCGCAGTACCAGGTTCTGCTGGCTGGCCAGGTTACCGCCGCGGCTGTTGTCCAGCGTCGTTGCGTCGACGCGCAACAGGCCGTGGCTGATCAGCTTGCCGCCGTTGTTGGCGACACTGCCGGTCTTGAGCAACAGGTCGGCGCCACTGACCAGACGCGCGCCGTCGGTGTTGAGCAGCGCCTCGGCCAAGGTCAGGTCAAGCAGCGCGCGGCTGGTCAGCTGGCCCTTGGCGTTTTCCAGGCGCTTGCCATTGACCGTGATCACCTGGCCGTTGATCTGCCCGCCCTGGTTGTCGATGACGGTGTCGTCCTGGTCGAACGCCAGGTCGCCGGTGGCGGAAACGAGGCCGCCGCCGCTGTTGTCGAGCCGCTCAGCGACACTGAGGGTGATGGCCGTTTCGGAAGAAATGATGCCCTTGCGGTTGTGCAAGTTGGCTGCGGTGATCTGCTGGCTACCCTTGCTGACCAGGGCGCCGAGGTCACGGTTGTCGAGGGTACCGGCCAGGGTCACGGTGAGGTCGCCGTCCTTGCTGGACAGGGTACCTTCGCCGCTGTTGTTCAGGTCGGTCCCCTTGGCCAGCAGGCCCTGCGCGCCAGAAATCAGGCCCTTGGCGCTGTTGTCCAGCTGTGGCGCCTCCACGGTCAGCCGGCCATCGCTGAGAATGCGCCCCTGCTGGTTGTCGATGCGTTTGGCGAGCAGGCTGTAGGATTGCTGGCTGGTGATTTCGCCGGCGCTGTTGTCGAGCTTGCGCAGGTTCTGGATGTTCAGTGGGCCGTTGGCGCTGATCAGGCCGCCCTGGTTCAGCAGGTCGCCGCCGTTCAGGTCGAGATCGAGCTTCTGTTCGCCGATCAGCCGCCCCTGGCGCTGGATCAACGTACTGACGCGCAGCAGCAGGTCGCCCTTGGCGGAGATTTCGCCGCCCTGGCTGGAATCGACCTGCCCGGCCACCAGCGTCAATGCGCCATCGCTGTGGATCCGGCCGCCGCGCTGCAGGGCATCGGCGCCGTTGCGCAGCTCGCCGGTGGTCAGCTTCATCGCCTGCTTGCTGCTCAGGGTACCGCCACGGTTATCGAGCTCACTGCTGTCGACGGTCATCGCCGCCTGGCTGGTGAGCTGGCCGCCTTGATGGTTGTCCAACTGGCCGGTAGTGACGGTCACGCCGGTGTTGCCCGACAACAGGCCGCGCTCGCCGTTGAGCAAGCCGGCGCTGGTCACGGTCAGCCCGCCAACGGCGGACAGGATGCCCTCGTCATGGTTGTCGAGCTGGCCGTCGATCGTGGCCTTGAGGGCCTGGCCGCTGGCCAGGCTGCCGCCGCTGAAGTTGTCTAGGCTGACGGCCGCGACCTCGAGGTCGTGGCTGGCCGACAACACCCCCTTCAGGCTGTTGTCGAGGACGCCGGCGATGCGCAGGGTCAGGTCCTGGCTGCTGACCACTCGCCCACCCCGGTTGTCGAGGCGGCTGGCGACCAGGCTGAAACCATGACTGCTGGAAATCTCCCCGGCATCGCGGTTATCGACCACGCCGATCTGGCGCAACAACAGGTTGCCCGGCGAGCGCAGCAGGCCGTGGTCACGGTTCACCAACTGGCCGTGCTGCAGGTCGAGGTCGATGCCGGCCTCGCTGACCAGTTGCCCGTGGTCATGCTGGTCGAGGCCGGTCAGCGTGGCGTCGATCTGGCCGGCGGCGCTGATGCGGCCATAGCCGTAGTTGTCGAGCTGGGTACCGACCAGCAGCAGACTGCCGGCACCGATATTGCCCTTGGCGCTGTTGTCGATGGCGCCGCTGCGCAGCTCGGCGTGGCCCTGGGCGCTGATGACGCCGAGGTGGCTGTTGTCCAGGCGACCGGCCTTGAGCAGCAGCCCGGTGTTGGTCACCAGGGTGCCACCCTGGTTGTCCAGCAGCTCCTGGCTGGTCAGGTCCAGGGCCGTGTTGGCCGAGACCTTGCCGCCCTGGCGATTGAGCAGCGTGCCGGCATTCACGGTGACGCTGGCGTCACTGACGATCAGGCCCGCGTCGCTGTTGTCCAGCTTGCCGTCCAGGGTCACGTCGATGTGCTGGTGGCTGCTCAGCTTGCCGCCGTTGTTGAGCAGCTCGGTGCCGTGCAGGCTCAAGCGGTCATGGCCACTGAGCAGGCCCTTGTTCTGGTTGAGCAGGCGCTGCACGGTGAGGGTCAGGCCACGGTCGCCGATGACCTTGCCACCCTGGTTGTTCAGCAATTCGCGGGCATTCAGGATGACCTTGCCGGCGCTGGAGATCTCGCCCTGCTGGTTGAGGATGCGCGCCGCGCTGATATCGGCCACGCTGGTCGCGCCAATCTTGCCGCCCTGCTGGTTGTCGATCGTGTCGGCGGTGAGCAGCAGGCTGCCCAGGCTGGTCAACTTGCCGCCTTGATGGTTCAAGGTGCCCAGGTGGGCCTCGAGGTCGCCCTTGGCGGTAATGTTGCCCAGGCGCTCGTTGTCGACCTTGCCGGCGATCAGGTCGAGGCGGCCATCGCTCTGCAGGTGGCCGGCATCGCTGTTGGCCAGGCTCTTGACGTCGATATGGGCTTTGCCCTTGGTGGTCGCCACGCCCTTGTCACGGTTGTCGAAATGCCCGCCGGTGACGGTCAGCGAGCGGTCGGCGAGGACCAGGCCGCCGCGGTTGTCGAGGCGCTTACCATGCAGGGTCAGGTCGCCGAGGCTCGACAGCAGGCCGTTGTCACGGTTGTCCAGGGTCGCCACCTTGACGCCCAGTATGCCGTCGCTGCGCAGGTTGCCCTTGCCGCTGTTGTCCAGGCCCACGGCCTTGAGGTCGAGCAGGCGCTTGGCCGAAACCACGCCGAGGCGGTTGTCGATGTCGGCGCTGGCGTTTATCAGTACATCGCCGCCGAGCAACTCGCCGCCACCGTTGAGCAGGCCGGCGGTGGTGATGTCCAGGCGGTCGGCACTGAGCTTGCCGCCGCCTTGGTTGTCCAGCTGCGCGTGGGTGGTCAGCCTGGCCTGCCGGTCGCTGCCGACCAGGCCTTTGTCACGGTTGTCCAGCCGGGTGGCGGTGACCTGAAGGCCGCCCTGGCCCACCAGGCGGCCGCCACGGTTGTCGAGGGTGGTACCGACGTCCACCACAGCCTTGCCCTTGCCTTGCAGCAGGCCCTGGTCACGGTTGTCGATTGCGTTGGCATTGACCGTCAGGGTGTCGTCGGCCAGTGCCTGGCCTTTACGGTTGTCCAGCTGGCCAGCCGTCAGGGTGGTGACTTGGCCCTTGAAGGTACCGCCCTGGTTGTCGAGGGTGGTACTGCCGGTGGCATTCAGGGTGCGATTGGCCACCACGCTGCCACGGTTGCGCAGGGTCTGGCCCGTGAGGGTCACGTCGCCGTGGGCATTGCGGGCGTTGTCGGGTTCCACGCCGGCTTCGATGATGCCCTGGTTGTCGATCCGCGCGCCGGTCACGGTGATGCTGTCCTTGGCGGCGAGGCTTTGGCCGACCGTTACCTCGTCACGCACGCGCAGGGTGGCACTGCCGGCGGCATAGGTCTTGCCGGTCAGCTCGGCGCTCTGCGCGGCGACCGTCAGGTTGCCGGCACTGGACGTCTGCGCCAGGGTCACCTTGCCGTTGGCGTCCACCTGGATGTCGCCGGTGGTGGCGGCCATGTTGCCGGCCAGCTTGACGCCCACGCCCTGCTCGGTGCCGACCAGGCGAATGGTGTTTGCATACATGCCACCCAGCGCCGAGCTGTCGATAGCCAGCAGCGGCTTGTTGCCGCCCTCGTCAGCACGCGGCGTGGCCTGCAGGGTGTCAGCCTTGACGTCGTTGCGCCCGGTGACGATGTTCAACTGCTTGGCGTGCAGTTCGGTGTTGAGCTTGGCGCTGCGGGTAATCAGGTCGAACTGGTCGAGGTTGGTGGCATTGAGCGCATCGCCTTCGATGGCGATGTCGCCGCCGTCGACCTGGAAGCGGTCGAGACGCTCGCCGTCCATGATCGGCTTGCCGGTGGTGAGGGTCGCCCGTGGCGTGTTGATGAAGCCGCAGCCCTTGCAGGTGATGCCATGGGGGTTGGCGACGATGACCCGGGCCGCCTGCCCCGCCACCTCGGTGTAGCCCTGCAGGGTACTGCGGTTGCCGCCGGTGACCTGGTTGAGAATCACCTGGGCCGCCTGGCCCCTGAGGTTGGGGTTACCGACGATGATGCCGCCCAGCTGGGTCGACTGGGTCTTGCTGGTGGCGTTGTTGAGGATCAGCCCGTTGCTGCCGACGTTGTAGTCGCGGAAGGTGTTGGTCGACAGGCCGCTGCCGTTGGGCGTGGCGATATTGACGATCGGCACGCCGTTGCCGGCCTGCTTGAGGCTGGTATTGGCGTTGGCCGCCGCATCGACGGTCAACTGCGCGGCCGTGGCGACGATGGGGTTGAGGAACAGCACCCCCGCGACGATCAGGGCGATGCATTGGTTCAGTGGGGTGCGGATATCCATGTCGAACGAGCTCCAGGCGGGGGCGGCGGTGTCACGGGCAAAGGGTGGGTCGGGGCTCAGAAGAACGCGTCGACACGGAAATAGATCGGGTGTTCGCGGCGGGTGATGACGTCGGGGCGCTCCAGCGAGCGGGCGAAGGTCGCGCTGGCGGCGAAGTACTGGCCGCGCACGTTGAACTCCAGGGCATTGCCGCTCAGACGGCCATGGTCCTGGCCGTTACCGTGCTGGCCCTTGATCACCCCCGCGTCGTAGGTGAACGCCATGCCGTATTCGCGTAGCCAGGGCTGCAGCGGCGCCCAGGTGACCGGCCGGCGCCAGCGCAACTGGTTGCGCCAGTAGCCGCCGCTGTCGCCGGTGAGGGTCTGCTCCTTGAAACCGCGCACCGAGGTCAGCCCGCCGACGCTGATGCGCTGGCCGCTGTAGAGGGCATCCTCGCTGCGCTGGCCGGTGGCCAGGCTGTCGAAGCTGAACTGCTCGCCCCACAGCTGGAACGGCTGCAGGTAGCTCAGGGTGAGGGTGTACTTGTTGTAGCGCGCCACCGGTTCGTTGCCGCGTGGATCGCCCGCGCCCTGGGCGTCGAGCGCGCCGATACCCTGCTGCCAGCCGGCATCGAGGTTGACGAAGGCATTGCCGATGCGACGACCGTGGTTGACGCCCAGCTGGCGCTCGGTGATACGGGTGCTGGAAACGTCGATCAGGGTGTCGTCCAGGTAGTTGCGCGCACGCAGGTGGCTGACGCCGACATTGACCGCGGTCTTGCTCAAGCTGTCGCGGTGGATCACCCGTTCGGCCTGGAACTGGTGCACGCTGTTGTCGCCGTCGAGCTTGAAGGGGAAACCGCTGGAGGTGTCGCGGGTGCGGTAGTAGTTGTGGTTGTAGCTGTAGTTGAAGGTCCACCAACCCCACGGCAGGCTGTAGTTCAGGCCATGGCTGTCGGAATGGCGCCAGTGGTCGCTGACCACGTCGCGCCCGCCACGCAGGCTCAGCTGATCGGCCAGGCCAAGCGGGCTGTCCCACTCCAGGCCGAGGTTCATCTGCTGTTCGCCGCTGCTGGCGTCGCCGTTGTTGTGACGGCTGGCCGAGACCCGCCAAGGTTTGTCACGCTGACCCTTGAGCTGCACGCGACTGCCGCCGACCTCCTGGCCGGGCACCAGCTCCACCTCGACCTGGCGCGAGGGCAAACGGCCAAGCTGGTCGACCATCTGTTCCATGTCGCGCAGGTTGAGCACCTCGCCAGTCTTGCCGGGGAAGGCCATGGCCATTTCCCGGGGGCTGGCCAGGGCGGAGCTGTCCAGCCCTTCCAGGCGGCCTTCGACGATGATGATCTGCAGCACGCCGGAGCCCAGATCCTGCTGGGGCAGGTAGGCGCGAGTGGTCAGGTAGCCACGGTTCAGGTAATGGTCGGTGATGCGCTTGAGCAGGTCGTTGAGCTGGCCGACCTGCAGGCACTTGCCTTCATAGCCTTCGAGCAGCGCCTTGCGCTGTGGCTCGTCGAGCAGGCTGGCGCCTTGCAGGTCGATGCGCTGGATCTGGAAGCAGCGCCCTTGCTCGGTGGGCTGGGCAGGCGCCTGCGGTGCCTGCCTTCCCGGCAGTTGCTGGAGCTCCTCGAGGCGCTTGCGCTGCTCCTGCAGCAGGTTCTCCTGGCGGTCGCGGATCAGGTCACGATCGCCGGGTGTCTGGAACGGTGCGGCACCGGCCAGCAAAGGCAAAAGTGCCAGGCCTGCGGTCAGGAAGCGGGTACGAAGGGGCATGGGGCGTGGTCCGTCACTTAAAGCCGAGCGCATCACTGCGAAATAGCCGCGCAGGGTACTAGAGGACAGCAGTGCTATCAATAAGCCACCCTTCCCCTGTATTACCGGCTAAGTCCTTTACGCCGGTAAGTCGCCCTTTATTGCTTTACTGTTGTTGCGCAGGCTTGCCGGCAGGCCGGAACCACCACCCCTGCTGCATGCCGGCAGCAGCGAGCAGAATCAGTCCCACCCCCAGCCACTGCAACGGCGCCAGGCGATGGTCGAAGGCCACCCAGTCGACCAGGATCGCGGCGATCGGGTAGATGAACGACAACGCTCCGGTCAACGCCGTGGGCAGGCGCTGGATGGCGCTGTACAGCAACACATACATCAACCCCGTGTGCACGATGCCCAGCGTGACCAGGCTGCCGAGCGCCGGCAGTTCACCCGGCAGTTCACCCGGCAGTCCGCCCAGCTTCACCCAGGGCGCCAGCAGCAAGACGCCGGTACTCACCTGGATCAAGGCGATCAGGTGCGGCGGCGTGCCGGTCAGGCGCTTGATGATCAGCGCCGCCACGGCATACAGGAAGGCCGCGCCCAGCGCCAGGGCGATGCCCTGCAGGTACTCGCCACCACTGGCCTGCCCCGCGCCATGAGCGCTGACGATGGCCAGCATGCCGAGAAACGCCACGCTCAGCCAGGTCAGCTTGGCCAAGGTGATCTTCTCGCCCAGGAACAGTGCCGCCAGCCCCACCAGCATGAACGGCTGGACGTTGTACACCGCGGTGCCGATGGCGATCGATGCCCGCGAATAAGAGGCGAACAGCAGTACCCAGTTACCGACGATCGCCACCCCGCTGACCACCGCCAGCAGGAAAGTGGCACGGGTCAGCACGCCTGGTTTGAGGAAGCCCATGGCCGCGCAGATCAGCAGCAAGGTGCCGGCACCGAACACGCAGCGCCAGAACACCACCTCCAGCACCGGTTGCCCGGACACCAGCACGAACCAGCCGATGGTCCCGGAAATCAGCATGGCGGCGATCATTTCCAGCGAACCACGGCGCAACGAATTGTCCATCTCACACCTCCTGTCGACGATGGGCACAGTATGCGGAGGGTTGAGGCTGACCTTCCAGCGGATAACCAAGGCATATTGGTTCCTGCACCTTTACTATCAAGGCAGATTTTGAAAATCACCTAATGAGGTAGCCATGACCGATGACATTGACCAGTTGCTGATCAACGCCCTGATGGAGGACTCGCGCCGCTCGCTCAAGGCCCTGGCGCAGATCAGCGGCCTGTCGGCGCCCAGCGTCAGCGAGCGCCTGCGCCGCCTGGAGGAGCGCGGCGTGCTGCGCGGCTACACGGTAGAGGTGGACCCGCGCTGTTTCGGCTACCAGTTGCAGGCGATCGTGCGCATTCGCCCGCTGCCGGGGCAGTTGCAAGAAGTGGAACGGCAAATCGTGGCCATTCCCGAGTTCACCGAATGCGACAAGGTCACTGGCGAGGATTGTTTCATCGCCCGCCTGCATGTGCGTTCGATGGAGCAGCTGGACACGCTGCTCGACCGCCTCAACGTACTGGCCGAGACCAATACGGCGATCATCAAGAAGACGCCAGTGAAGCGGCGGTTGCCACCGATGAACTAGGATCTGTACGAAATGTGACTGGCCTTCGCGCAGGCACTTCTTCGTACAAAGCCTAGAAAATTCCGACACGCAATGGCAACCGTAGCATACGCGCACTCACACTTCTGGTGCCCTACAACTGTAGGGTAGCGGAAGTAACTGCCAAACATTATCTTTCTCGCGCGGCTGCGGTCGTTCTTTCTCGCTATTGATCGCAGCTGCTTGGACGAAACAATTTAGGGATATTGTGATGAGAAATTTATCGGATGAAGAAATTCATATAATCGCAGGTGGCAACCCGGCACTCATAATTGTAGGTGGTGCTATTGCAAGTGGTGGCAGTGCGTATCTCAGTGGTGGGAGTGCTGGGCAGATCGCTGGGGCGGCTGTAATGGGTGGTGTTTCAGCAGGCTACGGCGTTGCTGCGACCATCGCAACAGGCGCCAGTAGAGCTATTTACTCCGGCTACATGCTTGCGAGTGGAGCTGCAACTGGCCTATTCACCAGGAGTACATCCGCCGCTTAAGCTATTGTATACTGCATAGCAGGTCTAGGGGTTCACCCTGACACCCAAGTCTCTGTAAACCTTGAAAAGTTGGCACAGGGGCTTGGGCAATCTGACAATGGAGCATGAAAGGTATCTTATGATTTTTGATTCGCTGGCCATTTTAAATGGTCTTTGGGGATGCTTGTGCATAGCAGTGATCTTACCTGCATTAGTGGCGCACAAGTACCGACGAATCATCACTGTGTGTGCATTGATTTTTCTGACGAATTCGTTGGCTTTGCATTTCAACCAACAAATGCCAATTATCGAAGCGCTTTTCAGAAGTCTCGCAGTGGTGATGCTCAATGTTTTGGTAGCCTATTTGCTCGCGCATTTTTGCCACCACAAGCGGACCGTCTTGGATTTATTTCGTCGCGCCACCCGCCCTCTGAATAAAGATTCGTGATTTTTTTGTTGCACTCTCAAACCCATCTCTTTCAAGGTCTTGGGCTGCGAGGACTATTGCTCGAGTAAGGGCCGCCAGGTGTCCGCCGAATGCCTTGAAACTCCGATTGGACGCTTGCTTGGAGTCAACCCCCACACCGTGAGGGATCACTTATCCTCGGCCACCAACAAACCAAGCGTTACAACCGCATAGAACTCATCCTTCTACTTAGCACGAAGTCATTTAACACAACACGTTCAAGCAACACCAAGGCTCCTGCTGCTGGCATAAACTCAGCCAATCTCAGTTTCTCGCCTGGAGCGCAGGGAATGGGTCCAGAAGTTGATAGACAATGAAGTGCTCAGTGAGGTGACTTGATGAAACCAGCCCTCCGGTAGAAACAGGAGGTCACCTGGCCCTAGTCGAACAGGAAAAAAATCCACACGCCGGGCGGTCGGAAAGTCCTCCCAGTTCGGCTTGCCTGGATTGAAATCACACCCCTCCAGCCCGCCATCCGGTGAAGTCGCCCAACTACCCAGGGCTTCCCGGTGATGAGGTGCGGCCAGCAGCATCAATTTCTCCCCCCACACCTGGGCAAACAGATTGTCGGTGTCATCGCGGTGAAGGGGTGTCAGTGTCCCCTTCGGCCCCAACCAGAAACGGGGTGTAATGTACAGTGAGCGGTCGAACAACTCGGGGAACCTGATCAGGTCGAGCCATTGCCGCGGTACCTGGTTGTTTCCCATGTACGCCCCATGTTCGCCACCGCTCACTTGAGCCGTCTGTTCCATTTCGGTGACAAAATCCAGAATCCTGGTGGTCCTGAATTCTCGCCCGGAAGAGAACGCGTGGTCAGCATAGTCCCCATGCCGACTGATCCCTTGCACATCGGTGAAGTGCTCCAGAGCTTGCCCCATAGACATCTTTGCCAACGGCCAATCGTCAAGCGCCGAGCTAAGTACCAATGGTCTGCCGACTGTCCGGTACCTGGTTGTGAATTCCTCGACGGACAGCTGCCGTGCGCAACGCCGCTCGATCCCACCCTGCATGTCCAGGCGAGCCGATAGCTGCTCGCTGAAACGAGCTAGAGCCGGGTAGCGGCGGTCCATTTCCACCCGCTGCCCATCGCCGCCATGCAATGCTCGACTGACCAGGCGCGGAAGCAATGTCGCCAGACCGAGGCGGCCGTCGATTTTCAGTTGCCCTTGGGCAAAGAGCGCTTCGATATCGGACTGCCCTCGCATGATTGCGAGAAACACTGACGTGTCCATGGCGATGGTCACATCTGCCTGTGGATGCACGCCCATATATACCTGGGTGCAAGCCGGCGCACGTACCCAGAAGTGCTGCTGCCTGGAAAACACGAACTGGAAGATGCCGGCAACCCCCACTTCATTGGCTCGCGCAAACAATGACAACAGTGCGGATTGCACTAACATGTCGACCTCCGAACAAGTCGCCTCAGGCTACTTCGCGAAGACAGTTCCTTGCCCACGCGTCACACCCTCCATTACCGAGCGTTCGGCCAATGCGCCATCGAACGAGATCAACCTGTCCGTCGTGGCTTTCCAATCGGCCAGACGGTGATACGCATTGATGAACCAGCTGAGATTGTCGCAAAGGTTGCCGAACGCCGAGTTGATCTGCATGACGTCACCAAACTGGATGGCACCGGAAAAGAAGCGCGGAACCGCCAGCAGGCTGCTGAACACCAGCGAGAGTTGGCTGTAACTCTCGGTGAACAACGAAAGGCGCATCTTTACGCGGATAGTACGGCGCATATTGGCCAGGCTGGCATCGAGCTTTTCACTGATGCGGTCTTTTTCGCCACTGCGGCCTGACCGATCCCCCTGCTCGCAGGAGTAGTCACGGAAGCGGATGAGGAAATATCGCAGATCCGCCTCGGAACGCTGCTGGTTGTTGCTCAAGGAGACCAATTTGAAGCCGATTTTCTGGCTGATGAAAGTGCCCAGCAGCGCGTAGAAAATGGCAGCCCAGAACATGTAGGCCGGGATACTCAAGCCCCACAGTTGCGCACTACCTGAAATGCTGATCAACACCACGCTGAACGAGACCACGCTGGCCAGGGTGTAGAACAGACCGCAGGCCAGATCGATGGTCTCGAACGTGAATTTGTTGATGTCCTCGGCGATGCGCTGATCGGGATTATCGACCTGCTGCTCGATCTGCTGAGGGCGATTCGACTCGACGACCCACGCGGACAGATAGTGATTGGTCAACCAGCGCCGCCACCTCAATGCGAAAACATCGACCCAATAGGTGATCAAGACGGAGCGCAATACCGACAGCAGCACGACGGCAACGAATACCAGCACCAGACGATAGAAGGAATAGGCATCGAGTGCCTGGATGGCATTGTAGAAGTGCTTGTACCATTCGTTGATAGCCAACGCGGTGGCTACGGCCAGCAGCGACAACACCGCCAAGGCCACCAGTGAACACCAGGCGAATAGTTTCTCTTCACTCTTCCAGTACAACGACACCAAACAAAAGGTCTTGCGCAAAAATGACGCATCTTCAGGGACGCCAACATCCCCGCTAGAGATTTTCGAATTCATTGACATCACGGAATAAAAATTAATTATTAGCGGAGTGTAGATCACTCCTTATATGTGCCCTGCACACCCAACCTGAGCCTTGCGCGCAGGGCCGCGAACCGGCCACAAAAATCAAGAACAACTGCCTTACAATTTACTTCCACGCAAAACCCGTAGCGACAGCGTTATCGCCACCGCCATCAATGCGTATTTGATGAATTTATCAAGCATCCAATAATCGGCAGCCGTACCCACAGCTATTCCGATCAAGATGGTTACGACCATCGCGCCAAAAGCATTCATCAGTACTACTCCAGATCATCTATCGTCTGACTTTTTCGTCGAAACAAGGCCAGATGCCACCACTCGCATTCAGTGTATCGCCCGCCGGCCGCGCCCGACACCCTACAAGTGTAGGGCTGGATCTAGTTGACTCGCCCAGTCGAAAAGAAGCTCAAACACCCAGCGACTCCGGGATATTCAAGCCTCTTTCGACCTTGAAGCGGTCAACCGGTCAAAATTGACCATACTGCCTGCCCTGATGTTGGGCCATCGAAAGCACTTTGCAGCCACCCTGCTACTGCGCACCTGCAAGGTAATTGAGCTTTACAGGCGAGCGGCAACGTGTCTAGAACCACTTGGACAACGAGGGGTGAACAACAAAATAAATCAACAGGTAGATGACCGGCACCGATATCAGACCCAGCACGCCGTCAGTATTCCAGCCGAACTTGCCCTTCAGCAAGCCAGCCACTTTTTTGAACAACATTGCCAACAGCAAGGCCGACAGCAAGTCCATGACATATATCAACCTTACCTCCAACCTGCGGGCATTGATGTAATGTGCCATCGCGAGGAAAAACGGCTCTCACCTCGAAATCACCACCATCGGGATTAACGCTCAAGCCCCCGTCGAACCACTGCCCCACATACGCGATCCATTTCCTGTAATCACTCCGCCAGCAAAACCTGCGGTCGTCCCCGCAGCAATGCTGCCGATGCCGGCAGGTCCGGTAACAGCACCTATCAGAGCCCCCGCTCCTGCCGCCAACGCCAGATCAGCTCCATTGATACTTCCACCACCGGTCTGGCTACCGAGATAGGTAGCAACTCCAACTGCCGCACCACCGACTGCCCCAACAGGACCAAAGGCGCCTGCCACCATCTCGAGTTCTTCTACTGTGATATCTCGCATTGTTACAACTCCCTATGAGTTCATGGAAAAACGTTTGGCATTTACCCTTTGTCTACACGCGCGAACCCACTTGTCGTACAGCAGCGATCAAAGCGCCCAGAACCCCAGGCGCCCCAAGCTCGCCGCCAGACGCAATCGCGCGCGGTGCCAACCATTCAATGCAGCAATATGCTCCTGCTCCGCCATTGCATAGGCGGAAGAAGCATTGAGCAGCTCGATCATGCTGCCCACTCCAGAGCGATAACGGCCCTGGACCACGGTCAGGGCGAGCATTGCCTGCTCGACCCACTCGGCGGTTCTGTCCAGCGCCTGGGTCTCGATACCCAGGGCCTGGTAACTGGCCCACAGCTCCAGTGCCACTCGCTGCCGTGCATCGGCCAGTTCTGCTTCCTGGGCCTGCAACCTGGCCCGGGCACCCCGAACCTGATAGGTGCGCCCGAAGCCTTCGAACAGCGGGATGCTGACCTGAAGACCAACGCTGGTGTCACGGATATGGCTATCGCCGTTGTACGCCATGGCTTGATGGGTCTTTACATCCGACAGCGAGGCGATCAACGACAGCGATGGGCGGCCGGCAGCCTCGCGCTCGGCGACGGCTGCCTTTGCCGCCTCCAGTTTCGCCTTGGCGGCGATCAACGCAGGGTGGTCGTTGCCGGCCTGCTCGAGCAGTGCGTCCAGGCCTTTGACGAAGGCAGTGTCCGGCCGTCGTGTCAGCGTTTGCGCCAGCATCAGCCGCGTCTGCGGCGCCAGCCCCATGCGCAAGGCGATCTGGCCTTTGGCATCGTGTACCGCCCCCTGGCCGCGGACCAGGTTCAGGCTGGCCTGCGAGTAGGCGGTCTGCGCCTGGAGGCGGTCGCTCAGCGCGGCGGCGCCAGCGTCGAACTTGGCGCTGGCATCCTTGAGGTTTTCAGCGGCCAGCGCGGCAACCTGCTCGGCGGCCCGTTGCCTGTCCTGGGCAGCCAGAGTGTCGTAGTACAGGCTGGCTGCCTGCACAAAGGCCTCCTGCAAGCGCTCATCCTGATTGGCATTGGCCGCCACCAGCAACTGCCGCGCATTGCGCAGGTCGGCTTCACGCCGGCCGGAATCGAACAGCACCCAGCTCAGGCTCAGGCGATGGTCGAGCTGACGTTGACGCCCCTGGGCCGAGGAGTCGGTCTGTTCGTATTGGGTGTCATTGCGGCCGCGGCTGTAAGTGGCCGTGGCATCGAGCCTGGGCAGGTACGCCGAGCGCGCTACCCCGACCTGCGCGGCCTGGGCCTTGGCCTGCGCCCAGGCGTGCCGGGACTGGGGGTCGTGACACAACACCCGCTCGACCATGACCTCCAGGCTGAGCACCTCCGGTAGCGCCCCATCCACGCAGGCCGCACCCAGTCCTGGGCCTTGGGGCACGGCCGCAGGCGCCACGGCGTCGGCGGTCGAGAACACGTCCAGTGCAGCCGCACAGGGCGCCCATAGGCACACAAGCACCAGCAGGCAACGATTGAAGACACCTGCATTCATGACGTGACAGCTTCGCCCAGGCCCGACGACACGCGCGCCACCTGCTGATCAAGCACTACCCGCCCCGCTTCAAGACGCACCACCCGATCTGCGGAGGCGATCGTCTCGGCACGGTGGGCAACGATGATTCGCGTCACGGCGAGTGCCTGCACCGCAGCATTGACCCGCTGCTCACTGGCCACATCGAGATGGCTTGTCGCCTCGTCGAGGATGAGGATATCCGGCCGCTTGTACAGTGCCCTGGCCAGCAGCAAGCGCTGCTTCTGGCCTCCCGACAGCACCGTGCCCATGTCGCCCACCAAGGTGTTGTAGCCCATTGGCATGGCCATGATTTCGGCATGAATGGCCGCCATGCGCGCGCATTCCATGGCCCATTCCAGATCGGGGCTCGACTCGAAGAAGGTGATATTGTCCGCGAGCGAGCCGGCGAACAGGCAGTCGTCCTGCATCACCGTGCCAATCCGCCCACGCCAGGACGCCATATCCAGCTGGCGCAGTTCATGTCCGCCCATGCGAATCTGTCCGCTGGTGGGCGGCAGCACCCCTAGCAGCACATTCACCAAGGTACTCTTGCCGCACCCAGAGGCCCCGGTGATGGCAACGGACTCCCCAGGCGCAATGCGCAGGTCGATGCCATCGAGCACCAGCGGCTCGTGCTCGGAGTAGCGATAGCTCAAGCCCTGGATGTCGATGGTCATCTGGCGCGCGGGCCAGTCCACGCCCTGGGTGGCATCCCGCTGCTCCTCGGGGGGGTGCATGACGATGTCGGCCAGCCGCTCGCCCTGCAAACGCAACATGTGCAGTTCGAACAAGTGGTCTACCAGGCTGGCCACACGACTGACGAACTGCCCCTTGTACGCCATGAACGCCATCAGCACGCCTACCGTGAAGTGATTGTCCATGACCAGCGACGCACCTAGACCGATGGTGCAAAGGTTTTCCAGGCCGAAGATCAGCGCGTTGAGCTGGGTATAGAGCAACTGCAGTTTCTGCGTGCGCAATCCGGCGTTGATCTGGGCAACCAACAACCCGAGCCAGGTGGAGCGCCTTTCGCCTTGACGCTGGAACAGTTTGAGCGTGCGTACCCCTCGCAGCGTTTCGAGGAAATGGCTCTGCTGGCGTGCCGCATGAACGATCTGTTCCTCGCTGGCACGGCGCAGTGGGCTATACCACGCCCAGCGAACCAGGATATAGGCCACCATCGCCAGTACAGCGATCATCGCCAGCGACGGACTGTAGAGAAACATCAACACAAGGGTGGCGACAGTCATCAGGCCGTCGAGTATCGCCGAGAAGAACGCCGCGGTCAGCGTATGCTGAATCTGATCGACAGCCCCGAAGCGGGACACCACGTCCCCCAGGTGACGCTTCTCGAAGTACTGGATCGGCAGACGCAGCAGGTGACTGAAGAGATTCGCCCGCCACTGCACGCTGAGCAACGTGCTCATGTGCATCATGACCCAGGCGCGTGTGGCGCTGACCAGCTGCTGCATCAACAGCAACAGGCCGAAGCCGATCATCAGCGTGGTCAGTAGATCACGGTCCTGGGTGACCACCACGTTGTCGAGGGTCCATTGCAACAGGAACGGACTGACTAGCGAGAACACTTCCAGCACCAGCGCCAACAGCAGCACCTGGGCCAAGCCACGGTACAGCCCGCTCACACGACCGAGCATCTTTGTCAAGCCCAGCCGGGGCTTGGCGGCCTGCGCCTCGAAGCCCTGCTCGGGCCATACCTCCAGGGCAACGCCGGTGAAGCTTTCACTAGCTTGGGCAAAGCTCAGCTGGCGCACCCCTTGGCCGGGATCATGCAGGGTCAGGTGCTGCCCATGGACAGCCTTGAGCACCACGAAATGGTTGAAGTTCCAATGCAGCACGCAAGGTAGCTTGAGCTTGTTCAGATCGCTCAGCTCCAGCCTGACCGCACGGGTGCCCAAGTTGAGGCGCTCGGCAGTCTGCATCAGTTGCCTGAGGGTGATGCCTTTGAGCGAAACGCTGAACTGCCGACGCAGCTCCATCAGGGTCGTATGGTGGCCGTGCAGGCCAGCGATCATGGCCAGGCAGGCGAGCCCGCACTCGGTAGCCTCGGTCTGCAGGATCAGCGGCAGGCGGCGCCCCAGTGTCGGGGTAATGGCATCGATGTAGTTCATGCATGCATTCCTAGAGCTTGCCGGTCAGGCTGTAGAGCGGTTCGAGCACCCACTCGTACAGATGCCGGGTTTCCTGCAGGACATCCGCCTCGAGCAGCATGCCCGCCTGCAAAGGCCGGGAATCACCGTAAGCCAGCACCGCCTGTTTCTGTATTTCCACGCGGATGCGATAGATCTGTTCGCCGTCGCCTCCCAGGCCCGGCACGGTCCCCACCACATTGGCAAGCTCGGCGGCCGAAAGCGTCGTTCTGGACACTGAAATCACCTGGCCATGGTGCTGGCCGAACTTTTGGTAGGGATAGGCCTGGTAACGCAGCAACACGGCATCGCCCGCCCGGATGAAGCCTATGGCCTTGCTGGGGGCATACAACTCGGCTTGCAGGTTGGCATCCGCCGGCACCAGGCTCATCAATGATCGCGAACTGTCCACGACCTGCCCCGGCTCGGCCAGAATGGAAGTGGCCACGCCTTGCTGCGGCGCCGTGATGACCAGTGAGCGCTTGGCTTCGCTCTCGATCAGCGCCTGCTGCACCGACGACAGGGAGCGGCCGATGCTGGCCAGCTGATTGCCGTGTAACGCGGCCAGCCCGGCCCGTTCGTGCTGGCGCTCGACCAACTGCTGCTTGAGCACCGTGGACTCGCGCACCAACCCCTGCAGGCTCCGGCGCTGGCCAAGAAGCTCGGCCTGCCGCTGCTGCAGCTGGTCCATGGAGATGTAGCCCTTGTCCATGAGGCCCTGGTAACGCTCCGCCGCATTGCTGGCCAGTTGCACAAGCCGCTGCTGGCTGGCGATTTGCTGGGCCAGCGTGTCCAGCTCCTGAGTCAGGCTTTGCAATTTGCTGTCCAGGCTCAGCCGCGCTTCGACTTGCAGTTGCTGCTGCTTGTGCAACTCTTCCTCCAAGGAATGACGCTGGCGCTGGAGCTGATCGCTGACCTCTGCCTGGACAGGCCCCGAGTCGACCGAGCGCTCACTGGAAATCAGCAACAACCGAGCCCCTTGCTCTACCAGCTGACCCTCTTCGACGAAACGCTCCAGCACGACACCGTACTGCGGTGCGTGTATTTTCAACTGCCCGGATGACGGCACCAGTTGACCCGGGACTGTGCTGCGCCGGGTATAGCTGCCGTAGAAGAAAAAACTCACGACCATCGCCGCGAGCAACAACGCCACGAGTGTCATCACCGTGAACGAAACGGGCCGGACCAGCACGATGTCACCCAGCCAGTTGGTCTGTCGCGCGGCCAGCGCTTCGTGTCGAAACAAGGGGGCCTTACCTGTCACGCAGTCATCCTTTTTTTGGCCGGGCGTCATGCTCCCGGCTCAACCCCACAGGGCCAATCGCGTCAAGAGGTCGCCCTCGGTGGCCGATAAAAAATGGGCCTGCGCACTAAATTTTTGACCTGACCGTTCGTCCCACCCCACCATGAGCAGGACAGCACATACAGCCACTCGATTTTTACCATCCGCCGCCTGACAGTCGGCAACTGCAACACTAAGGGAACATGCGTTGAACATCACGGAACGAGA
Source organism: Pseudomonas sp. FG36 (assembly GCF_057809275.1). NCBI lineage: Bacteria > Pseudomonadati > Pseudomonadota > Gammaproteobacteria > Pseudomonadales > Pseudomonadaceae > Pseudomonas > Pseudomonas sp. FG36. Next base: position 45,512 of record NZ_JBMDJQ010000028.1, on the reverse strand, counting down.
ACATGACGTCATTCACTGTTTATCAAAAGGATTGACCAACAAGGAAATCGGGCAACAATTGGGTATCAGCCAGCACACCGTCAGAGACCATTTGTCTTCGGTATTCAAGAAATTGAATATCAGCAGCCGTATTGAACTGGCGATTCTTATCAATGCATCTAAAGTTCCTGCGCACAATGCTTGATTATCCACACTCTTGAAGTTCAGGCCATCCTACACCTGTAGGGTGGCACTTTGGCATGACCGTGAGGTATAAACAGTCACTGCCCCGCCAGTTCGATACGCTGACTGGCCACTTCGGCACCCACCTGTCCACCACTGTCGAAACTACGCTTTCCCGATGAACGCCCCAGACAATAAAGCGGCTCAACTCAATGAGCTGCACGAAGTATTCGTCCCTTTCGACGCCGTACTTATCGAAGGCTGTGAAGTTGTTTATCTCAACGAGTCGCTGTGCCAACAACAGACTTCGGATGACGTACTCGCTTCTTACAGTTACTTGATCAAGCCCGAGGCCGTGCCGCGGTGCGACAGCGCACCGCGCAAGACTTTCATGGCTGAACGCTATGGCGGCGACGGTATTCTAAGCAACGGCGGTGGCGCGCGCTGCGGGTTCGATGGCACCTGGCAACTCAAGGGGCTGGGGGCCAATGCCCTGGTCGGTCATGATGTCGACGAGGGCCATGGGGATGGCAACCTGTCGCTGACCACCGCGCTCTATGAATCGATCTGGGCAGAGATCATCGAGTCGGTGCTGCCTTTCGGGGCGACGCGCACCGTGGCCATCCTCGACACCGGTCTGACCTATGACACGTGGAAAGGGGCGTTGAAACGAGGCCTTCTCGTGCGCCAACCCGTTGTGCGCCCCGCGCATTTCATCAGGTCCGTTTACTTCAGACAGAAGCGCCTGGATGGTTTGGGCGAGGATGCGCTGCGGGTAAAACAGGCCATTCAGCGACTTGTCGAATTCCTCCCCGCGGCACCAGGCTCGACCGCCCAGATGCCCGCACTCGAACAACGTCTGCAAAGTGGCCTTGTTGAACTGGCCGACCGCTACGCCGAGCAATTCGCGGCTGCGCGGGCAAAGCACATCATCCATTTCAATGTCAGCGCATCCAATGTTTCACTTACAGGCGGCTGGCTGGACCTCAGCGGTATTTGCCTTTTCACTGACGACGCTATACACGACCGCTCCAGCGTCGACCGTTTCAATACCGAATACCTGCCCGCCGTGCAAAGCCTGCAGAGCCTGTGTTACTACCTGGGCAAATATGCGGTCGTGACAGGCGACGTTTCGCTACGCCTTTGGCAAACGACTGCGGAGCACTTTACCCAACGCTACAACCACTACCTGCACCTGTATCAGATCGCTCAGGCCGGGTTCCCGCTCTGGTTGTTGCGCGCGGTGGAAAATGCCCCGGAGTTCACCGCCTTTGCCACGGCACTGCACCGTGCTCTGGAACTTGACCCGTTCACGGTCACCTCCATAGCCGACGCAGTAGGTTGGGACGGATATGAACGCTGGAGTGGAGCGCTCTTTCACGCCCTGCTGGCCAGCCTGGACCAGGACACTGCAGCAACCGGCCCAGCCTGGCTGGCGAGCAATCCCACGCTGGACGCTCAACTGCGCTCAAGTTACGGTCAGCTGTTTGACAGGGTTGCACAGGCGGCTGGCGATCAGGGCATCGACCGCCGGCACTTGCACCTCGCCCTGCTGATCAATGCCACGCGGCTGAACCGCAGCCACCGCGTGCTGCATGAGCTGCAAAGCCAGATCGATGCCCTCGACGAGAAACCGGACGGTGACCGAAGAGCGGCCCTGCATGCCTTGCAAGACCACGCGCTGCTGGCGGCACGCTTCAACCTCGGCCATGAGCAGCCGGACGCCCTGCCGTTCTGGTCAACTGCCACGCTGACCATCAGCTTCAACCCTGAAACCGGCCACTTCACCTTACCCGGGCGTGCTACCCAAGCGCTGCCCCTGGAGGCGCTGCTGGCCGCAGCCGATGGCGATGAAGAAATCAGACAAGCGTTGAACTTCTACCCTGGCCTCGTGAGGTGAACAGATGAACAAACATTACAACCTGCAGACCAGCTGCCGGGATACCAAGCTCAATGACAAGGCAACGATGCTGGGCCATGCCACCATGGTCATGGCCTGCTGCCGACGTTCTTCAAGCTTCCAGATACGTACGCTGCACTACTGGCTCGCTCCCGCCATCGAGCACGCACAGATCATCATGCTCTTCGACTCCTCATCTACCCCCCGAGGTTTTCTCATCTGGGCGCACCTGGCGCCCGATACCGAACAACGCTTTGTGCAGGACCCGAATTTCCTGTTGCACCCCAGCGAGTGGAATGAGGGGGGACGGGCCTGGGTGATCGATTTCTGCTTCCCTGGCGGCGCTGTCAAGGAAGCGCTTGCCATGTTCCGGAAGCATTTGCGCGAAGCCGGCGTCAGCCAGATTTCCTGGGCACGCAGACGCGCTGACTATTCGATCCGGCGCGTTGGAAGCTGCAGAACATGAATGTCCTGGCCGGAAAAAGGATCCACTCGCATAAATAGTTGTACACACAAACGTCACCATTGGTGCCATTTTTGTGTGCACTTTCACAACGTAACGCCCCAATAAGTTACACATCAATCGCTATAAAATTTGACCAAATGATCAACTAATTCAACATCATAAATTTTAAACCTGTTCATTCGGTCAGTTTATAATCGACTACTTTCATTAACTTACCTACCAATTAGATCGATTCGAAATAAAAGCTACACCGCACTCCGATTCCGTCTGGCATGGAACTGGCTTTTGTGTGCTCGTGTTTTGTATACAAATTCAACAAAACATAAATACACAAGAACTCGCAGCGCCGCCCCATCGGCGGCCGTTGCGCCCAGAACCCAGTGATGCCAACGCCTGCACCGACGAGATGGCGAGCCCGTGCGCCAGCGCCCGCTCATCGCAGTCACGCGCATCAGGAGCCGCCGGAATGAGTAGCAGCCTCCCCCTTGCCCCTGAACTTTCCGTTGCCAGCACCCATCCCTCGACCACCAGCCTCGAAGGCCACCCGGCCAACCTCGAGCTGAGCCCACGCCTGCACAACCGCGACCTCGCCCCGACCAAACTCGAAGGCCGCCGCTGGGGCGGCTACAGCATCTTCGCGCTTTGGACCAACGATGTGCACAACATCGCCAACTACTCGTTCGCCATGGGGCTGTTCGCCCTGGGTCTGGGCGGCTGGCAGATCCTGCTGTCACTGGCGATCGGCGCGGCGCTGGTGTACTTCTTCATGAACCTGTCCGGCTACATGGGGCAGAAGACCGGCGTGCCGTTCCCGGTGATCAGCCGTATCGCCTTTGGTATCCACGGCGCGCAGATCCCGGCGCTGATCCGCGCGGTGATCGCCATCGCCTGGTTCGGCATCCAGACCTACCTGGCCTCGGTGGTGTTGCGCGTGCTGCTGACCGCGGTGTGGCCGCAGGTGGCGGCCTTCGATCACGACAGCATCCTCGGCCTGTCGAGCCTGGGCTGGGTGTGCTTCGTGGCGATCTGGCTGGTGCAGCTGGTGATCCTTGCCTACGGCATGGAAATGGTGCGCCGCTATGAGGCGTTCGCCGGACCGGTGATCCTGCTCACCGTGGCCAGCCTTGCCGTGTTCATGTACTTCAAGGCCGATGCGCGCATCGCCTGGTCGGTGGCCGAGCCCCTGAGCGGCTACGAGATGTGGCGCAACATCTTTGCCGGCGGCGCGCTGTGGCTGGCGATCTACGGCACCCTGGTGCTCAACTTCTGCGACTTCGCCCGCAGCTCGCCATGCCGCAAGACCATCCGCGTCGGCAACTTCTGGGGCCTGCCGGTGAACATCCTGGTGTTCGCAGCGATCACCGTGGTGCTGTGCGGCGCGCAGTTCCAGATCAACGGCCAGATCATCGACAGCCCGACGCAGATCGTCGCCAGCATCCCCAACACCGCGTTCCTGGTGCTCGGTTGCCTGGCCTTCCTGATCGTCACCGTGGCAGTGAACATCATGGCCAACTTCGTCGCCCCGGCCTTCGTGCTCAGCAACCTGGCGCCGCGACACCTGAACTTCCGCCGCGCCGGGCTGATCAGCGCCACCCTGGCGGTGCTGATCCTGCCGTGGAACCTGTACAACAGCCCGCTGGTGATCGTGTACTTCCTCTCCGGCCTCGGCGCCCTGCTCGGCCCGCTGTACGGGGTGATCATGGCCGACTACTGGCTGCTGCGCAGGGGCCGCATCAATGTGCCCGAGCTGTACAGCGAGAACCCCGCCGGCGCCTACCACTACACCAAGGGCATCAACCTGCGCGCAGTGGCGGCATTCATCCCCGCCGCGCTGCTGGCCATCGTCCTGGCGCTGGTACCGAACTTCCACAGCGTCGCGCCGTTCTCGTGGCTGATCGGTGCCGGCATCGCCGCCGCCGTGTACCTGCTGATCGCGCCGCGCCATGTCCAGTACCACGACGTCAGCGGTGAATGCATCGCCGTCGACCACAGCAGCCACTAAATTCAGGGAGATCCGTCATGCGTATTCTGATCGCCAACGTCAACACCACCGCCGCCATCACCGAAGCCATTGCTGAACAGGCGCGCAGCGTGGCCGCCCCCGGCACCGAGATCGTCGGCCTGACCCCGTGGTTCGGCGCCGAGTCGGTGGAAGGCAATTTCGAAAGCTACCTGGCCGCCATCGCGGTGATGGACCGGGTGCTGGCCTACGACCAGCCCTTCGACGCCGTGATCCAGGCCGGCTACGGCGAGCATGGCCGCGAAGGCCTGCAGGAGCTGCTGGACGTGCCGGTGGTGGACATCACCGATGCCGCCGCCAGCACCGCCATGTACCTGGGCCACGCCTACTCGGTGGTGACCACCCTGGACCGCACCGTGCCGCTGATCGAGGACCGCCTGAAACTGTCCGGGCTATACGAGCGCTGCGCCTCGGTGCGCGCCAGCGGCCTGGCAGTGCTGGAGCTGGAAGCCGATCCACGGCGTGCGGTGGAGGCCATCGTCGAGCAGGCCGAGCGCGCCGTGCGCGAGGACAAGGCCGAGGTGATCTGCCTGGGATGCGGCGGCATGGCCGGGCTCGACGAGCAGATTCGCCAGCGCACCGGGGTGCCGGTGGTGGACGGCGTGAGCGCGGCGGTGACCATCGCTGAATCGCTGGTGCGGATGGGGCTGAGCACCTCCAAAGTGCGTACCTATGCCACGCCGAGGGTGAAGAAGGTGGTGGGCTGGCCGATGCGCTTCGGGCGCTGAGAGACTCGGCGCATGCTCAGGCCCTATCGCCGGCAAGCCGGCTCCCACAGGACACTGCAGCCCTTGTGGAGCCGGCTTGCCGGCGATAGGGTCAGTTTCGTCAGCGCAACAGCCGTGCCAGTCGCTCGCCACTGCCACACGCCAAGGTGAACCCCAGCGCACCATGCCCCAGGTTCAACCACAAGTTGCGATACCGCGTGGCCTCGATGATCGGCACCCCGGTCGGCGTCGCCGGCCGCATCCCCGCCCACTCCACCGCCTGCGCGTAATCAGCGGCCTGCGGCAGGGTCTCGCGCGCCAGCCGACGCATGCTCGCCAGCCTGCCGGCATCCACCGCCTCGTCATAACCGACGATGTCCACCATCGCCGCCACCCGCAGTTGATCGTCCAATCGGGCATAGACAATCTTGCGTTCGTAGTCGGTGATGCTCACCTCGGGCGCCCGGTGCGTGGCACCGACCGGCGCGGTCAGGCTGTAGCCCTTCAATGGGTAGATCGGCAGCTGCAAGCCGGGCAAGGCCAGGCCGGCGCTACGGTGCCCGGCGCTGAGCACCAGGCGCTGCACCTCCAACTGCTCACCGCCCAGCTCCAGCGCGGCCACACGATCATCGCGCGCTATCAGCCGGGTCACCGGCCGCCCCAACAGCAACCGGCACTGCCCTGATGCCTTCAGGCGCTCGGCCAGGCGCAGGCAGAAGCGATGACAGTCGGCGACCTCCTCGTCTGCCGTGAACACGCCGCCCACGAAAGGGGCTTCGGCAAGCGCCGGGTCGAGCCCGCGCAGATCGGCGGCATTCAAAACCCGTTGCGTGTCGGGATCCAGCAGGTGTTGGCGGCCGTGCTCGAATGCGCGCTGGGTTCGAAACGCGACCAGCTTGCCATTGCGTCGCTAGGCGAAGCCATCGAGACCGTCCTCTTCACGCCAGCGGGCGAGAGCGGCCTGGCTTTGCAAGGCCAGATCCAGCAACTGGGCGGCATTGCGCCGATTGATCCGGGTACGGCAGGCCATGACGAAGGCCGCCAGCCAGCGCCACTGCGCGGTATCCAAACGTAGCCGCAGACGTAGCGGCGAATCGCCGCGCAACAGCCAGCCCAGCGCTTGCCATGGCACCCCGGCATCGGCCAGCGGCGCCACGTAGCGATATGACAACTGCCCGCCATTGGCGAAGCTGGTCGCGCTGGCCAGGGTGTCGCGGGCTTCGACCAGGTCGACCTGCCAGCCTTCGCGCACCAGTGCATAGGCCGTGGCCAGCCCGACAACGCCGCCACCGATCACCGTTACCCGCTCCATCGGCACATCCCTGCCCAGCCCAGAAAGCCAGACAGTAACAGCAGGTCAGGTCGGGCAGCCAGGCTCGCCGTTATCCAGGCCTTGGCGCACGTTACGGCTGAGCAGGGTCGCCTTGCCATCGCGCCAGGTCAGCGTCAGCACGTACAGGGAGTCGAAATCGTCGCGGTGCCAGTCCTCGGTGAGCACCCGGTCTTCGCCCAGGGCCTTGCCGGCCACGGTGTTGATCAGCTCCGGCAGATACCCCCGCGACCAGGCCGTGTAGACCGTCGCATTGCGATACTTGTCACTGAGCAGTTCGTCGGCCAGCGCGGCCGTGTCGTTGGCGCCGTAGTCGATATTGACCGGCAAACCGAGGCGGATGGCCGCGGGGCTGATGGTCATCAGCGGGCGGATGTAACTGTAGCGCTCGTCCTGGCTGCCCTCCTCGACACCTCGTGAAGGGTTGGCGGCGAAGACGTAGTCGGCATCGCCGAAACGCTCGGGCAACAGGATGGCCAGGTCCAGGGCGCGGTTCAGGCCCTGGCAGTTCAACTGCCCGAGGCCCTCGCCGGGCTTCTCGGCGTGGCGCAGGAAGACCAGGGTCTGGGTCCCGTCGACCGGCTGCGCCCGGCTCTCGACCACGTCCAGGGCCAGCGGCACGGCGGCGGCGGCGAGCGTCAGGCTCAACAACAGGTGGCGGCGACGGCGAAGGAAGGCTGGCAGCTTCATACAGGGCGGACTCTATGTGGCACTGGATATCGGGTTGCCCCGCCACATGTCCCTGTCGTGATTGCCATCCTTGGCAGCGAGTGAGGCTCAGAGTGCCTGCGGCCCGTTTGGTTCCTCCATGACTGCACATACCTTCCTTGGACAATCAGCACCTTAGCGCATCGGTGTTGCTGAATTATTGCGCGCGGTTCAGTCGTCGCGGGTCAGACGCGAAGACTTGAATCGATCCATTTCAAGAGCAACGTCATAGCGCATCTGTGTAGCGGTCTCGAAAAACAACCAGACATATACCCAACACGATAGCGAAGGACTTCCACAACACCACATCAACCCCATTGAGCGTTTCACGATGCAAGAACAGCATACCCAGCGCCCCGGCAGTGAACAGGCTCAAGCCAAGCCATGTACGCAGCCGGGGAGACCTCAACCAACGATCGATGGCAAAACCTATGAATAGCGACAGGGCTACCTGGACAGGATCCTCGTACATTGGCGGTTACTACCCAGGGACGACCATCGATATCGAAGGTGGCACGATAGCTCCGGCAATACCGTATCAAACACCCGTAGACGTCCGATAAGCAGGTGGGAAACTTCCTAAATCAAGCAACTAACATCACAGCGCAAACTCTTCATCAGCCGCTTCCCAGCCATGAGGGGCCTTGAAGGACTTAATGAACTTGATGTTCTGCCATTTGTACACCGAGTAAACGCGCAAGCTGCCCATCAATCGTCGCGGGTCAGCACTTCCAGCAACTCGATCTCGAACGTAAGGTCCGAATTCGGCGGAATCGCACCGACCGAGCGTTCGCCATAACCCAGGTGCGCCGGTACCTGCAGCTTGCGCTTGCCACCCACGCGCATGCCCATCAGGCCCTGGTCCCAGCCCTTGATCACCCGGCCGGTACCGATGACGCACTGAAAGGGTTTGCCGCGTGCCCAGGAGGAATCGAATTCACGGCCGTCAGCCAGGGTGCCGCGGTACTGGGTGGTGATCAGCGCACCCTTGACCACGGCCTTGCCGTCGCCTTCCTGAAGATCGATGACTTGCAGCTCACTGCTCATGGCAGGTTCCTCGAAGCGGTTTTTCGTGGCCGCCGTTTTCTCAGGAATGCGCAGGTTTGGCAAGACGAGCTGTGTCAGGTGGGGGCGAACTGGTCGAAGACCTGTTGGCCGGTGAGTTTCCTGGTCTCGTTCTTGAAGCAATACCAGGCGGGCTGTTCGTCGACGAATATCTGCTCGGTGAAGCTCCAGTCACCCTCGCCATCAAGCAGACCGACCGGTACGACGTACATGTCGCTCTCTTTCAGGCGGTAGAACAGATGCGTGCCGCACTGGCCGCAGAAGCCGCGCTGGGCCCAGGGAGAGGAGTCATAGGCGATGGGGGTCGGGCCTTCGATGGCTGGGGGCTCGGTGCATTGCACTGCCAGCAGCGGGCCGCCGGTCCATTTGCGGCACATGCTGCAATGGCAAGCGCTGACATGGTTATTCTCGAGTTTGACACTCAGTCGGGTTTTGCCGCAGAGGCAACTGCCTTGCTTTTCCAGTGACATGGCCCGGGCTCCTTGCTGTTGTTCTTGGGGACTTGGAGTATAGGGTCCGGCCGGTCAAGAGCAAGAACGCGTGTCGATGGGGCTGGGCGGCCCCGACAACGCCATCGTCAGGCAGCACGCCCAATCGGATAGAACGTGCCCCGGCTCCAAACCCCAAGCCACTCCTCCCCGTCGATCTCGCGCGGCACCGCCAGTTCCACCAGTTGGTAGAACACGTTGCGATGGACCAGCGCCTCGAGATTGCCGCGCATCAGCACATAGGGCGAAGGCTCTTGGGTGACCGGATCGAGCTCGACCCGCAGCGGATGGTCCGGCCCGGCCTCGACCTGGTCCTCGACGTTGCTGGTGAAGCGCAATACCTGCTGCTCGCCACTGCCCTGCACGTCGAGCAGCACAGCCACGAACGGCGCGTCATCCACCGTGATACCGACCTTCTCCACCGGCGTGACCAGGAAGTAGTCGTCGCCATCGCGGCGAATGATGGTGGAGAACAGCCGCACCATCGGCTTGCGGCCAATCGGCGTGCCCAAGTAGTACCAGGTGCCGTCACGCGCGATGCGCATGTCGATGTCGCCGCAGAAATCCGGGTTCCACAGGTGCACCGGGGGCAGCCCCTTGTGCGCGGGGATCTGCGCCAGCAGATCGCTGGCCTTGCCGGAATCGCTCATGACTCGCTCGCTCAGTTGCTCATGCCCAGGAGGCTACGAGCGTACTCGCGCATTGGCGCGGCAAGCAAATCCTGTGGTGTGTTGTCGTGGAACGTCAACAAACCGCCGCGACTCTTGATCCGGGCCGTATCGATCAGATAACGGGTGCTGGTCTCGATCAGCATCATCTGTACCACGCCACGGTCCCAGCCCAGGCGATCGACTGCCTGCTCGTCATACCATTCGTCACCGTTGCCGATACGGTCGTCGGTGCGGGCGAAACGGGTGTACAGCACGTAATCGGCGCCGACCGAACGGGCCTCGGCGATCGCGTCCTCAAGCCCCAGGGGGCCTTGGGCACGGCGCACCAGCGGGAAGTACTCGACGAAACTCTTGAAGGCCTCCTCGGCCACTGCGTTCTGCCGTGGTACCGGCCCCTTGCCCGGTGGCACGAAGGCGCCCTGGCCGATGAAGATGAACGAGTCCGGCTGCAAGCGGATCGACAGGGTACGAGTGGTGTCGCTGTGATCCAGCAGACCCGCATCACTCATGTGGTAACGGACGCCCTCGCCCATATCGCTGACATTCATGCAGCCGCTCAACGCCATCAGCGCCAGCAGCAAGACCAGGCTACGCATCTTTCCTCCAGAAACCGGTGACGAAAAACCGGCGAATAGCCGCAGGATGCAGCTTTTGCGCCAGAGTCAGCCGCCGATCACCTTCATCACCATCACATCACCGGAAAATGCCACATCCTGCTTGTCCGCCAGGGCCTTCACCAATAACCGCTGCAATGCCGGAAGCGCTTGATGACGGGGCTTGTCGAGCAGTTCACCGACAAAATGACGGTTACTCGACGACAGGCAACCATGCAGCCAGCCGGTGGACGACAGGCGCAGGCGCGAGCAACTGCGACAGAATGGCACGCTCTCGTTGGCGATCACCCCGAAATGACCTTTGCCGGGAATGCGATAGCGCAAGGCAGTGGCATCCAGCGGGCGTGGCGCCTGTTCGTAGGCATGGGACTGCCCGATCAGTGCCAGCAGTTGTTCCAGGCCTACGAACTGCTGCAGGAAGGCGTTGCCATCACGCGCCAGGTGGCCCATGCGCATCAGCTCGATGAAACGCAGCTCGTAGCCGCGCTCGAGGCAGTAGTCGAGCAGCGGCAGCACCTGGTCGAGATTCTGCCCGCGCATGGGCACCATGTTGACCTTGATCGCCATCCCCGCGTCACTGGCCTGGGCCATGCCCGCCAGCACGCTGGCCAGGTCGCCGCCGCGGGCGATGCGGCGAAAGGCCGTGGCATCGAGGGTGTCGAGCGAGACATTGAGCCGGCGGATACCTGCGTCACGCAGCAGCGGGAGCTTGCGGGCGAGCAACTGGCCGTTGGTGGTCAGGCTGATGTCCTCGAGCCCCAGCCCGGCCACCGCGCCGAGGAAGGCCTCCAGGCGCGGGCTCACCAGCGGCTCGCCACCGGTAATGCGCAGCCGCTCCACCCCGGCCGCCTCGACCAGGTACGCCACGCCCCGGGCCAGGGCATCCGCCGTGAGCTCGTCCTGCGCCGCCACCAGGCGCTTGCCGTCAGGCACGCAGTAGGTGCAGGCATAGTTGCAGGCAGCAGTCAGGCTGACGCGCAGGTTGCGAAAGCGCCTGCCTTGACGATCGACGATCATGGATGACTCCGGCATGGATGAATCGGGCCGGCAAAACCTGACTCAAAAATCAGGTTTTTGCAAGCCTTCCTGTCGAAGCCTTGAAGCGAGGATGCCTGGCGAAGGTCGACAGGCATCGGGGGAACGCCTTTAGTTCGCGCCTTCCGGATCGCGCTTGCGCTTGTTGCCCATGCGCACGCCGATGTCCATGAGGAACTGGAAGAAGCCCTCCTGGTCCTCGAGCACGTTGCTCCAGAACGGCGAGTGATACAGCGCCACGGCGCCATGGACCAGGGCCCAGGCCGCGCAATAATGGAAGTAAGGCGGCACGTCCTCGAGCTTGCCCTCGCTGATGCGTCCCTTGATCAATTGCGTGAGGCGGTCGAAGTTGGAGGCACGGATGCTGTGTAACTGCTCGACCATTTCCGGCACCTGGTTGCCCTTGACCACCTTTTCTTCCAGGCGGTCGAACAGCCGGTAACGCTGCGGGTCACGCATGCGGAACTCGAAGTAGGCGCGCGACAGGGCCTCCTTGTCACGGTCGACGTCAGCCGAGTGCAGCAGCGCGTTCAGGTCGCGCTCGTAGTCGAGCATCAGGCGCAGGTAGATCTCCGCCTTGGACTTGAAGTGCTTGTAGATCGTGCCTTTGCCGATGCCCACGGCGTCGGCGATCATCTCGACGGTGACACTGTCTTCACCTTGTTCGAGAAACAGCTTGAGCGCCGTGTCGAGGATCTCTTGTTCGCGACGGCGAAACTCACGGACCTTGCGAGGTTCTTTCTGCATAAGAAGGACTGGGATGACAATCGAAGCGGATTATTATGCCTAACTGGCGGCAAAATGCACGGATCTTCCAACCATGTCTGTGTTTCTTGATGAGTTCGAGCAGGCCCCGGGCCTGTGTTACCTGAACCACGCGGCAATCGGCCCCTGGCCACGCCGGGCCGCCGAGGCCGTGGCAAGCTTCGCCCGTGACAATGTACGCCTGGGTGCCAGCGGTTATCCGGCCTGGCTGGCCACCGAGCGACGCCTGCGCGAACGCCTGGCACGCCTGCTCAATGCCCCCACCAGCGGTGATATCGCCCTGGTGGGCAACACCTCGCAGGCGCTGTCGCTGGTGGCCTTCGGCCTGGACTGGCAGCCCGGCGACCAGGTCGTCATCAGCGACGAGGAGTTCCCCTCCAACCGCGTGGTCTGGCAGGCGCTGGCCGACCGTGGGGTCGAGGTGGTTGAAGCGAGCCTGGCCGGCGCCGACCCGGAAGCGGCGCTGCTCGCCGCCTGCGGTCCACGGGCGCGACTGCTCTCGGTCAGCGCCGTGCAGTTTGCCAGCGGCCTGCGCCTGGACCTGGCACGCCTCGGCGCCGCCTGCCGCCAGCGCGGCGTGCTGTTGTGCATCGACGCCATCCAGCAGGTGGGCGCCCTGCCCTTCGATGTACAGCGTTATCAGTGCGACTTCGCCATGGCCGACGGCCACAAGTGGATGCTCGGCCCAGAGGGGCTGGGCGTGTTCTATTGCCGTAGCGAACTGCGCAGACAGTTGAAACTGCACGCCTACGGCTGGCACATGCTGGAACACCTCGGCGACTTCGAGCGCCGCGAGTGGCAACCGGCACGCAGCGCGCGGCGCTTCGAATGCGGCAGTCCGAACATGCTCGGCGCCTGCGCGCTGGAAGCGAGCCTGTCACTGCTGGAAGATGTGGGCATGGCAGTGGTCGCCGAACAGTTGGGGCTGCGGGTCGAGCAACTGCATCAAGGTTTACTGGCGATCCCCGGCGTACAGGTGCACAGCCCGGCTGATTCTTCACGGCGAGCAGGGATCATCAGCTTCAACATCGATGGCCACGCCAACGCCGACATTTATCGAGCCTTGGGCAGCCAGGGGGTGATTTGCGCCCTGCGCGGTCCTGGCGTGCGATTTTCCCCACATTTCTATACCGACCAGCGCCTGATCGACGAAGTACTGCGCCAGGTTCGCCAATTGGCAATGCATTGATCGCGCAAGGGGCTGCGCACGTATTCCAAATCTGTTTAAAAAACGATCAACAGCCGCTGGCAGCGCGCCAATCCTGGCCAATACTTGAAGTGTTGGCGCGGCACCCCCCCCCAAGTGGCGCGCCGATAAAGGTGCCCAGGGACCGTGTACCTTTGTTTTACTCCTAATGGTCTTAACCCGGATTCCCCCCCCAGAACCCGGGTTTTTTTTGTCCGGGCCTCAAGCTTTGGGGCGAAATTCTCAGGCCACCCGCGCCAGCGGGAACAAGCGCTTGAAGTTCTCGGTGGTCTGCCCGGCCAGCTGCTCATAGCTCACACCGCGCAACGACGCCACGTACTCGGCCACTTCCCGCACGTACTGCGGCAGGTTCGGCTTGCCGCGGTGCGGGATCGGCGCCAGGTACGGCGAGTCGGTCTCCACCAGCAGGCGGTCCACCGGCACCTGCCGGGCCACCTCGCGCAGGGCATCGGCATTGCGGAAGGTGACGATGCCGGACAACGAGATGTAATAGCCCAGGTCCAGCGCGGCCTTGGCCATCGGCCAGTCCTCGGTGAAGCAATGCAGCACACCGGCCTGAGGCAGGCTGGCCTCGCGCAGCAGCGCCAGGGTGTCCTCGCGGGCCGCACGGGTGTGGACGATGACCGGCTTGCCGGTCTGCCGGGAGGCTTCCAGGTGCAGGCGGAACGAAGCCTGCTGCAACTCGGCGGCTTCCGGCTCGTAGTGGTAGTCCAGGCCCGTTTCACCAATGGCCACCACGTGCGGGTGGGCCAGCTCGCGCAACAGCCACTCCAGGGCCGGCGTCTCACCGGGCGCCAGGTCGAGCGGGTGCACGCCCACCGAGCAGTCGACATCGGCGTAACGCTCGCTCAACGCCTTGACCGCACCAGCATTCTCGGCACTGACGCCAATGCACAGGAAATGCCCCACCCCACGCTCGCGGGCCGCCTGCAGGGCGGCGTCGAGGGAACCCTGGTGGGCACTGAGATCGAGACGGTCGAGGTGGCAATGGGAATCTACGAGCATGGGAACACGACACACATTAGGGGAGCGGTGGAAATCAACGCATGCCCGGCAGCTGCACCCAGTGGGCGAGCAACGCTTCGAGCAGCAGTACACGATTGAGGTTGGCCTTGCCCAGCACCTTCTGGCGCTGCTCGAGAATCCACGCCTGGACCTCGAGCACCTTGGCCTGCCGGCTCTTCTGCGCCAGGTACTGCAACACCTTGCGCATGTCGGGCAAGCCTAAACCCTCTTCGTCCTGGGTCAACTGATAACGCAGGATCAAGTGCGACCAGTCGCAGAACCAGTCGAACAGCAGCAACAGGGGCACCGTGTTCCAGGCTTCGGCCAGCTGGGTAGGCGACTGCTGCTGCTTGAGCAGCTTCTTCACCCCTTCGGTAACCAGCGCCCGCTGCTCACGCACGCCCTGGGCCTGCAGGCTGACCGCCATCAGCGGCGAACCCGCGGCCAAGGTCAGCAGCTCTTCGCGCTCCTGTTCGTCGCTGCCTTCGAGCGCGCCGACCAGCCAGGCACGGCTCTGCTCCAGGCTTGGCTGCGGGCAGGCGACCTGCTGGCAGCGACTCTTGATGGTCGGCAGCAGGCGGCTGGGCTGGTGGCTGACCAGCAACAGCACGGTATCGCCAGAGGGCTCCTCCAGGCTTTTGAGCAAGGCGTTGGAGGCATTGATGTTCATCGCCTCCACCGGCTCGATCAGCACCACCTTGCGCCCACCCTGCTGGGCGGTCTGCACCACGAACGACACCAGCTCACGCACCTGGTCGATCTTGATCGGCTTGTCGGCCTCCTCCGGCTCCAGCACGAAGTTGTCCGGGTGGCTGCCGGCCTTGAGCAACAGGCACGCCTTGCACTGGCCGCAGGCATCCAGGCCCTGTGGCTGCTGGCACAACAGCCGCGCCATCAGGCGTTCGGCCAGGGCCCGCTTGCCGATGCCCTGGGGGCCGTGCAGCAGGTAGGCGTGGGCGTGCTGGGCACGCCCGGCCAGTTGCTGCCAGAGCGCCTGCTGCCAGGGGTAGGCCTCAGCCACGGCAACGCTCCAGGATGCCCGGCACCAGGGCGTCGATGGCCTGTTGCACCGCGCTCAAGGGCTGCGCGGCGTCCAGCAGGCGATAGCGCTGTGGCTGCTGGCCTGCGCGCTGCAGGTAGGCCTGGCGCACCGCCTCGAAGAAGGCCTGGCCCTCCTGCTCGAAGCGATCCAGCCGGCCACGGGCCGCAGCGCGGGCCAGGCCGACCTCCACGGGCAGGTCGAAGACCAGGGTGAGGTCCGGGCGCAGCTCGCCCTGCACGAAGCTCTCCAGGATGGCGATACGCTCTACCGAAAGACCGCGGCCGCCGCCCTGGTAGGCGTAGGTGGCGTCGGTGAACCGATCGCACAGCACCACGGCATCACGGGCCAGCGCCGGGCGGATCACTTCGGCCAGGTGCTGGGCGCGGGCGGCGAACATCAGCAGCAGCTCGGTGTCGACCGCCATGCGCTCCTCGCTCGGCGCCAGCAGCAGTTCGCGGATGCGCTCGGCCAACGGCGTGCCGCCGGGTTCGCGGGTCATGACCACATCGACGCCCTGCTCGCGCAGGCGCGCCGCCAGATACTCACGATTGGTGCTCTTGCCCGCGCCTTCGGGGCCTTCCAGGGTGATAAACAAGCCGCTCACGAGCGTTCCTTAGGGTCTTCTGGCACCGACGTATCAGCCGGCGCGGATTCATCGGTGGGGGCCGGCGCGTCGCTTTCAGGTGCGGGCGCAGGGGCCGCGTCAGGCGTCGTCTGCGGTTCGGACGTCGCTGGTTCAGCCTGCGGCGCAGGGCTCGAACGGTAATCCGCCCGCCGCTTGATCTGGAACTCGCGCACCGCGCTGTTGTGATCGTCCAGGTCATCGGAGAACACATGGCTGCCGTCGCCACGGGCGACGAAGTACAAGCTCGAGCCATCGCTTGGGTTCAGCGCGGCGTGGATTGCCTCGCGCCCGACCATGGCGATCGGCGTCGGCGGCAGGCCGGTCATGGTGTAGGTGTTGTAGGGCGTCGGCTCACGCAGGTCGGCGCGGGTGATCTTGCCGTTGTAGCGCTCACCCATGCCGTAGATCACGGTGGGGTCGGTCTGCAGCATCATGCCCAGGCGCATGCGCCGCACGAACACCCCGGCGATCTGCCCGCGCTCCTGCGGAATGCCGGTTTCCTTCTCCACCAGCGAGGCCATGATCAGCGCCTGGTACGGGTCGCGATACGGCAGGTCGGTGCTGCGCTCGGCCCACTCCTTGGCCAGCACTTCGTCCAGGCGCATGTAGGCCTGCTGCAACAACTCGACATCGCTCATGCCGCGCACGAAGCGATAGGTGTCAGGGAAGAAACGGCCCTCGGGGAACACGCCGGTATGACCAAGCTTGTCCATCACCTCGGTATCGGACAGGCCTTCGAGGGTGTGCTTGAGCTTTTCATGCTTCGCCACCGCGGCGCGCACCTGGCGGAACGTCCAGCCCTCGACCAGGGTGAGGTTGTACTGCACCACATCGCCACGCTTCCAGGCATCGAACAACTGCCCCACGGTCATGCCCGGGGTCAGGCGGTATTCACCGGTGTGCAGCGCCGTGCCGGCCATGTTGAAGCGCCAGTACAGGCGTAGCCACAGCGGGTCATCAAGCAGGCCTTCGCCCTGCATCCGGTAGAACATGCGGTTTGGCGTCGTGCCATTGGGCACGTCGAGCATGCGCTCCTGTGCCACTTGCAGCGGCTGCTCCAGGACCGAGTTGACCTTCCAGGCGGCCCAGCCCAATGCCAGGCCGGCGAGGATCAAGCTCATTTCCAGCAGCAGCAGGAATTTGCGTCTCACGAATCAGGTATCCAGTAACGTACGGGCAACGGCCTGCAGTTTACGGGTGAGCGGCCCTGCCGGCCAGTTCAGCGCGGCGAATTCACGCACGGGCCAGATGCCGTAGACACTGTTGCAGACGAATACCTCGTCGGCCTGCTCCAAAGCCTCCATCGGCAAGTCCCGCACCTGCGTGGGGATACCCAGCAGCGCAGCCTGCTGCAGCAATGCCGCGCGCATCACCCCGGCCACACCGCAACGGCTCAGGTCGGCGGTAAACAATACGCCGTCACGCACCAGGAACAGGTTGCTGTACACCCCTTCGATCACCCGCCCTTGGCCGTCACGCATCAAGCCTTCGGCAAACGCGCTGTCCTGCCATTCGGCACGGGCCAGCACCTGCTCGAGGCGGTTGAGGTGTTTGAGCCCGGCCAGCAGCGGTTGTTCCGCAAGGCGCGTCTCACAGGGGAACAGCCGCACGCCGACCTCGGCATGCTGCACCGGGTAGGCCGGCAAGGGGCCGCCTTGCAGGATACGCCGCGCCCGCGCGCCGGCCAGCGGGGCATAGCCGCGCTGGCTGTCGCCACGGGTCAGGATCAGCTTGGCAACGCCTTCGCCCAGTTGCCGGGCGAATTGCAACAGTTCATTGCGAACCAGCATCAGGTCGGCTTCGATCGCCAGGCGCTGGCACCCCAGCGCCAGGCGGTCGAGATGCTGCGCGAGCAGGCTGGGCCTGCCGCCGCGCACGGCGATGGTCTCGAACAGGCCATCGCCGTAGGCCAGGCCACGGTTCTGCAGATTGACCGCAGCCGCGTCCTGGCCATCGATCCAGCTGAGCATCAGCCGGCGAACCGGCGGAACACCAGCGAACCGTTGGTACCGCCAAAGCCGAAGGAGTTGGACAGCACCACGTCGATCGGCATGCTACGCGCCTGGTGCGGCACGAAGTCCAGGTCGCAGCCTTCGTCCGGCTCATCCAGGTTGATGGTCGGCGGCGCCATCTGGCTGTTGATCGCCAGGACGCTGAAGATCGCCTCCACAGCACCAGCGGCGCCGAGCAGGTGGCCAGTCATCGACTTGGTCGAACTCACTGCCAGCTTGTAGGCATGCTCGCCGAACACCCGCTTGATCGCAGCCACTTCAGCCACGTCGCCAGCCGGCGTCGAGGTGCCGTGGGCGTTGATATAGCTGACCTCTTGCGGCTGGATACCGGCATCGCGCAGGGCGTTGGCCATGCAACGGGCAGCGCCTTCGCCGGAATCGGGTGGCGAAGTCATGTGGTAGGCGTCACCGCTCATGCCGAAACCAACCAGCTCGGCGTAGATGGTCGCGCCGCGGGCCTTGGCGTGCTCCAGCTCTTCGAGCACCAGGGCGCCGGCGCCATCGGACAGCACGAAGCCGTCACGGCCCTTGTCCCACGGACGGCTGGCACGGGTCGGCTCGTCATTGCGGGTCGACAGCGCGCGGGACGCGCCAAAGCCGCCCATGCCCAGGCCGCAGGCGGCCATCTCGGCGCCACCGGCGATCATCACGTCGGCTTCGCCGTAGGCAATGTTGCGCGCGGCCATGCCGATGCAGTGGGTGCCCGTGGTGCAGGCAGTGGCGATTGCATAGTTCGGACCCTGCAGACCCAGGTGGATCGACAGGAAGCCGGAGATCATGTTGATGATCGAGCCCGGCACGAAGAACGGCGAAATCCGCCGCGGCCCCTGCTCATGCAGGGTACGGCTGGTTTCCTCGATGTTGGTCAGGCCGCCGATCCCCGAACCCATGGCCACGCCGATGCGTTCACGGTTGGCATCGGTGACTTCCAGCCCGGCATTGCGCACCGCCTGGAAACCGGCCGCCAGGCCATACTGAATGAACAGGTCGAGCTTGCGGGCCTCCTTGGCCGACAGGTACTGCTCGACTTCGAAGCCCTTCACCGAGCCGCCAAAACGGGTGGAGTAGGCAGACAGATCCGTATGCTCGATCGGACCAATGCCACTGCGGCCAGCCAGAATGCCCTGCCAGGTGCTCGGTACATCGGTACCCAGTGGCGACAGCATACCCATACCAGTGACCACGACGCGTCTACGCGACACAGTACTCTCCTCATTTCCAAATAACAGAGTCTCTTGCCAGTGCACTTGCCATGGCGAATGGAATGGCAGCAAACCCCGGCTCTCGCAAAGAAAAAACCGCACGCCGGCAAAGGCAGTGCGGTTTTTCCCGACAAGAAGCGTCGACTACAGCGTCTTAGGCCTGGTGGGCGTTGACGTAGTCGATGGCAGCTTGAACGGTAGTGATCTTCTCGGCTTCTTCGTCAGGGATTTCGGTCTCGAATTCCTCTTCCAGAGCCATCACCAGCTCAACAGTGTCAAGCGAATCGGCACCCAGGTCCTCAACGAAGGAAGATTCGTTCTTGACTTCCTCAGCCTTGACGCCCAGTTGCTCGGCGACGATTTTCTTGACGCGTTCTTCGATGGTGCTCATACCTAGTTTTCACTCCTAATGGACATATGTCAGGCAGCTGGCCGGTGACCAAGTTTATAGGAAGACGCCTGCTTTTCAAGCGTAACGCGCCTTCCACCAAGTCACCGGGCCCTCTGCCCGGAATCTGGTTGCAGCTTTATAACGGATTTTAGGCTCGGAGTATGACTCTTTTTTGAAGCAATCCGTCACATTGAGTTGCGGTTTTACATGTACATCCCGCCGTTCACCGGCACGGTGGCGCCGGTGACATAGGCTGCGCCGTCGGAAGCCAGGAAGGAAACCACTTTCGCGATTTCCTCGGCCTGGCCCAGGCGGCCCAGCGGAATTTCCTTCTGCAGGGCCTCGCGCTGCGCTTCTGGCAGCTCACGGGTCATGTCGGTGTCGATGAAGCCTGGGGTCACCGAATTGACGGTGATGCCACGCGAACCCACTTCACGGGCCAGGGCACGGCTGAAGCCTTCCAGGCCGGCCTTGGCGGCAGCATAGTTGGCCTGGCCGGCGTTGCCCATGGCACCCACCACCGAACCGATGCTGATGATACGACCCCAACGGGCCTTGGTCATGCCACGCAGCACGCCCTTGGACAGACGGTAGAGGCTGTTGAGGTTGGTGTCGATCACATCGAACCACTCATCATCCTTCATGCGCAGCATCAGGTTGTCGCGGGTGATACCGGCGTTGTTGACCAGGATGGCCGGCGCGCCGAACTGCTCGCCGATGGCGCCCAGCACCGCATCCACGGACTCGGCGCTGGTGACGTTCAGCTCAAGGCCGGTGCCGTTGATGCCGTGCTCCTTCAGGGTGGCGGCGATACGCTCGGCACCGGAAGCGGTGGTGGCGGTACCGATCACGGTCGCGCCCTGGCGGCCCAGTTCGAGGGCGATGGCCTGGCCGATACCACGGCTGGCGCCGGTGACCAGTGCAACTTTACCTTGCAGGCTCATGCAAGCTTCTCCGAATTCAGGCCAGCGCCGCACGGGTGGCGGCGACAGCGTCTGGGGTGTTGAGGTTGTAGGTGGTCACGCCTTCGGCGCAACGCTTGTTCAGGCCAGCCAGGACCTTGCCCGGGCCGCATTCGACCAGGTTCACCGCACCGCGCTCGGCCAGGGCCTGCACGCACTCGACCCAGCGTACCGGCTGGTACAGCTGCGCCAGCAGGTCCTGCTTGAGGGCATCGAGGTCGGCGGCGATCGCCGCGGTGACGTTCTGCACCACCGGGATCTGCGGCGCTTTCCATTCGATGGCGTTGACCGACTCGGCGAAGCGCTCGGCGGCCGGCTTCATCAGGGCGCAGTGCGATGGCACGCTGACCGCCAATGGCAGGGCACGCTTGGCGCCCTTGGCCTTGCACAGCTCGATGGCACGATCGACCGCAGCCTTGTTGCCGGCGATGACCACCTGGCCCGGCGAGTTGAAGTTCACCGCGCTGACCACTTCATCTTCGGCGGCTTCGGCGCAAATCTCGACCACCACGGCGTCGTCCAGGCCAAGGATGGCGGCCATGGCACCATGGCCGGCAGGCACGGCCTCCTGCATCAGCTGGCCACGGCGCTCGACCAGGCGCACGGCATCTTTCAGCGACAGGCTGCCAGCGGCGACCAGGGCGCTGTATTCACCCAGGCTGTGCCCGGCGACGAAGGCCGGTTGCGCACCGCCCTCGTCCAGCCACAGGCGCCACAAGGCGATGGAGGCGGTCAGAATGGCCGGCTGGGTCTTGTCGGTCTGGTTGAGTTGTTCTTCCGGGCCTTCCTGGACCAGTTTCCACAGGTCGTAGCCCAGGGCCTCGGACGCTTCCTTGAAGGTCTCGACGATTACCGGTTTTTCGGCGCCCAGCTCTGCGAGCATGCCCAGCGACTGGGAACCTTGACCAGGAAAGACGAATGCGAGGGATGCAGACATTGAACAAGCCCTTATGATCTTGTCGTCGGATAGGGTGCGCCAGGCCGCGGGCCAGACGCGCAATCTGAAAGCTTGGATGGAACGGCGGACCAAGCGGTCACATTTAAGCACTTCATCGCGGATATGCCTAAGACCTGTTTTGGCCGCATCACGGCAACAGGTCTTCAAGACGCCCGTGCAGGCGTTGCGGCAGGTTCTCCTGGATCTCGATCAGCGCCCGCTGGATCGCGCTCTGCAAACCCTGCACACCCGCCGAGCCATGGCTCTTGATGACGATGCCCTGCAACCCCAGGAAGCTTGCGCCATTATGTCGCGCCGGCGCCAGGTCGGCCTGCAGGCGCTTGAGCAACGGCATGGCCATGGCCCCCGCCACCCGCGCCAACAGCCCGCCACGGAACAACGCCTCGATGCGCGCACCGATCATGGTCGCCAGGCCTTCGCTGGACTTGAGCAGGATATTGCCGACAAAGCCGTCGCACACCACCACGTCCGCCTCGCCACGGTACAGCCCGTCACCCTCGACGAAGCCGATGTAGTTCAGCCCCCGGGCGTTCTGCAACAGGCTGGCGGCCAGCTTGACCTGCTGATTGCCCTTGATGTCCTCGGTACCGATATTGAGCAACGCCACCCGCGGCCGATGCACGCCCAGCGCCTGGGCGGCCACCGAGCCCATCACGGCGAACTGGTAGAGGTTTTCCGCGCTGCAGTCGACGTTGGCGCCGAGATCAAGCAACTGGCAGTAGCCGGCCTGGGTCGGGATCGCCGCCACCATCGCCGGGCGATCGATACCGGGCAAGGTCTTGAGCACGAAACGCGACAAGGCCATGAGCGCGCCGGTATTGCCGGCACTCACGCAGGCCTGGGCCTTGCCATCACGCACCAGTTCGAGGGCGATGCGCATCGACGAGTCCGGCTTGCCCCGCAACGCCTGCGATGGCCGCTCGTCCATGCCGATCACTTCGCTGGCCGCGACAATCTGCAGGCGCGCGCGATCCGCAGCCGCAAGGCCGCCGACAAGATCTTCAAGGAGGGAGGGTTGACCGACGAGGGTCAGGTGCAGCGAGGGGGTAGCCGATAGGCAGGCAATGCTAGCCTGGACAATGCTGCGGGGACCGAAGTCCCCGCCCATTGCGTCGATCGCGATGATCTGAGCGGACAAGGATTACTCGTCAGCGCCCTTGTCGATCACTTTGCGACCACGGTATACGCCTTCTGGCGAAACGTGGTGACGCAGGTGTACTTCACCGGTGCTCTTCTCTACCGACAGAGCTTCTGCCGACAGAGCGTCGTGCGAACGGCGCATGTCACGGGCAGAGCGGGATTTTTTGTTCTGCTGAACAGCCATAATTGATTAACTCCTAAACGTTTGGGTCACGCTTTAACTGCGCCAATACACTGAACGGGTTGGACCGCGATACCTCGTCCTTGCTCGGCTCGGGCTCATCGAGTCCCGCCGGCTGCTGGCATTCTTCCGGATGATGAGCAGGCACAATTGGCAGGGCAAGCAAAAGCTCTTCCTCGACCAGCGCCTGCAGATCCAATGGATCTTCGCCCAGTTCCAGCACGTCATAGCCTTTCGGCAACGACTGGGTGTTCGCACCCTCCTTCACCACGGCGTACGTACATTCGCTGTGGATCGGCAGGGTGACCAGCTCAAGACAACGCTGGCAAACCATCTTGACTTCGACATCCAGCGCGCTGTGGATAACCACCACGTGCTGTTCATCTCGTTCAAAATCGAACTTCGCCTGCACCGTACCGACATTGTCGGAAAGCGGGTCGCAGAGTCTTTCCAAATCAGCGAGTTGCAGCGAACCTTCGAGGGTTACGCCACGATCAGCCAATTTGCGCGGGTCAACGTGAGGTGGAATCGGGTCATTCAACATAGGCGCAGCATTCTAGGGATGCACCCCCTCCCTGTCAAAGGAAATTAGGTGCCATCTCGCATGTTAGAATTCGGGGCAATTGCCCAGGAGTCTACCATGCTTCCCTTGTTACTGGCTTCCAGCTCGCCCTACCGTCGCGAACTGCTCACCCGCCTGCGCCTGCCCTTCACCTGGGCGAGCCCCGACCTTGACGAACGGCGTCTCGATGGCGAGCCCGCCGTCGAGCTGGTCCGCCGCCTGGCCCGACAGAAAGCCGAAGCCCTGGCCGCCAGTCACCCCGACCACCTGATCATCGGCTCTGACCAGGTGGCGGTACTGGGCGAGCAGATCCTCGGCAAGCCCCACACCTTCGAACGC
Organism: Pseudomonas sp. FG36; assembly: GCF_057809275.1. NCBI lineage: Bacteria > Pseudomonadati > Pseudomonadota > Gammaproteobacteria > Pseudomonadales > Pseudomonadaceae > Pseudomonas > Pseudomonas sp. FG36. The sequence continues at coordinate 21,955 of NZ_JBMDJQ010000028.1, read as the reverse complement.
GCCTGCGAGCAGTTGTTGGAGGCCAGCGGACAGCAAGTCACCTTCCTCACCGGGCTGGCACTGCTGAACAGCGCCACCGGCCACTGCCAGGTCGATTGCGTGCCGTTTACCGTGACGATGCGCGAGCTGGATCGAGAGCGCGTGGAGCGCTACGTGACGGCCGAGCAGCCACTGGACTGCGCCGGCAGCTTCAAGGCGGAGGGCTTGGGGGTCAGCCTGTTCCAGAGCACCCATGGCTGCGACGCCACGAGTCTGATCGGGCTGCCGCTGATTCGGCTGGTGGGCATGCTGCACAAGGAAGGCGTGCAGGTGCCTTGAAAATGCAATCGCGAGGCAAGCCCGCCCCCACCAGGCCAATGAGCGACCCGTGGGAGCGGGCTTGCCCCGCGATGAATGCCACGCCGACTTCAGATCAACGCAGCGAAGGCCCCTGGAAGCCCATGTACAGCGCCAGGCGCTCCGCCACACTGGCACCGATGCGCTTGGAGAAACGATCGAACGGCGACTCCTGCACGGTGAAGTCCACCAGCTCCTTCTCGCCCACGATTTCGCGGGCGACATAGCTGGCACTGCCCAGCCCGTCCACCAGCCCCAGCTCCTTGGCCTGCTCGCCCGACCAGATCAGCCCGCTGAACAACTCAGGGTGATCCTTGTCTTTCAGGCGCTCGCCACGCCCCTGCTTGACCATGGTGATGAACTGGCGGTGCGTGGTATCCAGCACACCCTGCCAGAACGCAGTTTCTTCCGGCTTCTGGGGCGAGAACGGATCAAGGAAGGCCTTGTGTTCGCCCGCCGTGTAGGTGCGCCGCTCCACGCCCAGCTTGTCCATGGCCCCGACAAAGCCGTAGCCCGCCGCGGTGACGCCGATGGAGCCGACCAGGCTGGCCTTGTCGGCATAAATCTCGTCGGCCGCGCTGGCAATGTAGTAGGCGCCGGAGGCCCCCAGGTCGGCGATCACCGCGTACAGCTTGATGGCCGGATATTCGGCGCGCAGACGACGGATCTCGTCGTACACATAGCCCGCCTGCACCGGGCTGCCGCCCGGACTGTTGACGCGCATGACCACGGCCTTGGTCTTCGGATCCTTGAACGCCTCGCGCAGGCTCTTGACGATATTGTCGGCACTGGCAGGCTCCTGATCGGCGATCACCCCGCGCACCTCGACCAGCGCGGTATGGCTGCCGCTGCGCGAGGCAGCCTTGTCCACATCCATCAATGGCGTGAACAGGAACAGGATGCCGAACAGGTAAACGAAGGTCAGCAGCTTGAAGAAGATCCCCCAGCGCCGCGCCCGACGCTGCTCCTGGACACCCGCCAGCAAGGTCTTCTCCAGCAGCTTCCAGCTCTTGCGCTCCTCGCCAGCCTCATCGGCCTCGGGTGCCTTCCACTCGTCAGTCATGCTCACCTACCTTGGAAATTGATCTGCGCAGGCTCGGCCAGCCATTCGCGCAACTGGGAAAAATGCTCGATGCACACTTGCGGACCAAATTCGGCCAGGGCCTGCAGCGACATGGCGCCATAGCCCACGGCGACCGAATGCATGCCGGCATTGCTGGCCATCTGCAGGTCGAACGCCGAATCTCCGACCATCAGCGCCCGCCCGGGTTCGACCTGGCAGTGGGCGAGAATCTCCTCGAGCATCAGCGGATGCGGTTTGCCGCGGGTTTCGTCGGCCGCCCGGGTAATGTCGAAGTAGCTTTCCCAGCCATTGGCCCTGAGCACCCGATTCAGGCCGCGTCGCGCCTTGCCGGTGGCCACCGCCAGACGATACCCCTCGGCACGGAACGCTGCCAGCGACTCGACCACACCGTCGAACAGCGGCGACGGCTGATGATCCAGCGCCATGTAGACATCGGCATAATGCTGGCGGAATGTTTCCACCTGCGGCGGCTCAAGATGCGGATACAGGGTGGCGATCGCCTCCCCCAGCGCCAGGCCAATGATGCCCTTGATCGCCTCGTCGCTGCTGGCGGCCTCCCCGGCACGCCCGGCGGCCACGTTCATGGCCTCGACAATGCGCCCGATGGAATCGGCCAGCGTGCCATCCCAGTCGAAGATCAGCAGGTCATAACTTTTATTCATGGCTCAGGACGCCAACCGCGCAATGGTCTTGGCCCACATCTCGTCCACTGGCGCCTCGAGCTTGAGCTCGCCGCCGTCGGGCAGCGGCACGGTCAACTGGTAGGCGTGCAGGAACAGGCGCTTGCCACCCAGGTCGCGAATCTCGCGGCTGAAGTCTTCATCGCCGTACTTGCTGTCGCCGGCGATCATGTGCCCGGCATGCAGGGTGTGCACGCGGATCTGGTGGGTGCGCCCGGTGATCGGCCGCGCCTCGACAATCGTGGCGAATTCGCCGAAGCGGCGCAGCACACGGAACAGCGTCAGCGCGTCCTTGCCCTCGTCATTGACCTCGACCATGCGTTCGCCGGAGCGCAGGTTGCTTTTCTGCAGCGGCGCATTGACCTGCTTTTTCGAGGTCGGCCAATGGCCGCGCACCAGCGCCATGTAGCGCTTGTCCACGCCATCGCCGCGCAGCGCGGCATGCAGGTGGCGCAGCATGCTGCGCTTCTTGGCGATCATCAACAGGCCCGAGGTATCGCGGTCCAGGCGGTGCACCAGTTCCAGCTCCTTGGCGTCGGGGCGCAACTGGCGCAGCGCCTCGATCACCCCGAAGCTCAGGCCGCTGCCGCCATGCACGGCAATGCCGGCCGGCTTGTTCATCACGATCAGCGCCTTGTCTTCATAGACGATGGCAGCCTCCAGGCGCTGCAACAGCCCCTGGGCCACGGGCGCGGGTTCGTCACGCTCAGGCAGGCGCACCGGCGGCACCCGCACGATGTCGCCGGCCTGCAGCTTGTACTCAGGCTTGATCCGGCCCTTGTTGACCCGCACCTCGCCCTTGCGCAGGATGCGGTAGACCAGCGTCTTGGGCACGCCCTTGAGCGCGGTGATGAGGAAATTGTCGATGCGTTGGCCGGCAAGCTCCGGCGCGACTTCGATCAGCTGAACGCCGGAAGTCGGAGGGGTATTGGTCGTCATGGCGGGATCATAACAATTTTTTATGGAATTGAAGCACTTAATCATAACTGCTATAGTCGCGAACGCCGCCAAAAGCGGCAGGCCAGCGGCATCAGGCTCTACGCCGGCCCTGACCATCGCAATTCCGAGGACGCGAGGCCGTCCTACGGAGCGTTTGCCAGTTTAACTAAATGCCTGGAATCGCCACCAGCGCTGTGTAGAGAAGACCGAAAAAAACGACAAGTGCGGTGTTTCACCTGCTTACCCGCTTCTTTTCGCCGTACCTCTGCCCGCCACCGTCGTTTCCGCGCATTCGGGCGAATGCTTCGGAAATACCTGCCTTGGATATGTCATGGCGCCAGCCCGGAACCGGGCTGGCGAAAAATGCAACCCGTTGCGGATTCAGCGCGCGGCAGCACCGAATTTTCAGGGATACGTGCAGGGTGGAGATGCACAGCCTTCGGACCGTGTGGCACCGAACCCGACCCAGCGCCCCACTCAACGGGCGATGAGCGGGCAAGGTCCTGAACAGACGCCCTCGTGGCATCCACGGACGACCGGTTGATTCCTCCTCCTGACTGAGTGCACCAGGCCCGCTCGATTGATTCGGATAACCTTCGAAAAGCTCGACAGGTCTTTTGGCACCGCAAAACAGGACGCGTCGTCGCGACAACGGCAGGCTGGGCAACCGGCTGGTGCCGAACGTCGTCAGACACGGGGGTGGTTCGCCACCCTTTGCGCACCTTGGCACCGATCATGAAAAGTCGTGTGTGCCGAACGCCGTTTCCGGCAGCCCGGAAACCGACGGTACAACATGAAAAGAATGCTGATTAACGCAACTCAACCCGAAGAGTTGCGTGTAGCCCTGGTGGACGGCCAACGCCTCTACGACCTGGACATCGAGTCCGGTGCCCGTGAGCAGAAAAAGGCCAACATCTACAAAGGCAAGATCACCCGGATCGAGCCCAGCCTTGAAGCCGCCTTCGTCGACTTCGGCTCCGAACGTCACGGCTTCCTGCCGCTGAAGGAAATCTCCCGCGAATACTTCAAGAAAGCCCCTGAAGGCCGGGTCAACATCAAGGAAGTCCTGAGCGAAGGCCAGGAAGTCATCGTCCAGGTCGAGAAGGAAGAGCGCGGCAACAAAGGCGCCGCCCTGACCACCTTCATCAGCCTGGCCGGCCGCTACCTGGTGCTGATGCCAAACAACCCGCGCGCCGGCGGCATCTCCCGCCGCATCGAAGGCGAAGAGCGCAACGAGCTGCGTGAAGCACTGAACGGCCTGACCGTTCCGGGCGACATGGGCCTGATCGTGCGTACCGCGGGCCTTGGCCGCAGCAGCGAAGAAATGCAGTGGGACCTCGACTACCTGCTGCAGCTGTGGACCGCCATCAAGGAAGCCTCGCTGGACCGTACCGCGCCGTTCCTGATCTACCAGGAAAGCAACGTCATCATCCGCGCCATCCGCGACTACCTGCGCCAGGACATCGGCGAAGTGCTGATCGACAGCATCGACGCCCAGGAAGAAGCCCTGACCTTCATCCGCCAGGTGATGCCGCAGTACGCCAGCAAGGTCAAGCTGTACGAAGACAGCGTGCCGCTGTTCAACCGCTTCCAGATCGAAAGCCAGATCGAGACCGCCTTCCAGCGCGTTGTCGACCTGCCGTCCGGCGGCTCGATCGTGATCGACCCGACCGAAGCCCTGGTTTCCATCGACATCAACTCGGCGCGCGCCACCAAGGGCAGCGACATCGAAGAAACCGCCCTGCAGACCAACCTGGAAGCGGCCGAAGAGATCGCCCGCCAGCTGCGCCTGCGTGACATCGGCGGTCTGATCGTCATCGACTTCATCGACATGACCCCGGCGAAGAACCAGCGCGCCGTCGAAGAACGCGTGCGCGAATGCCTCGAGGCCGACCGCGCCCGTGTGCAGGTCGGCCGCATCTCGCGCTTCGGCCTGCTGGAAATGTCCCGCCAGCGCCTGCGCCCATCGCTGGGCGAGAGCAGCGGCATCGTCTGCCCGCGCTGCTCGGGTACCGGCATCATCCGTGACGTCGAGTCGCTGTCGCTGGCGATCCTGCGCCTGATCGAGGAAGAAGCCCTGAAGGACCGCACCGCCGAGGTGCGCGCCCAGGTACCGATCCCGGTGGCCGCCTTCCTGCTCAACGAGAAACGCAACTCGATCACCAAGATCGAACTGCGCACTCGCGCGCGCATCATCATCCTGCCGAACGACCACCTGGAAACCCCGCACTTCGAAGTCCAGCGCCTGCGCGACGACAACCCGGACGTGCTGAACAACCAGTCCAGCTACGAAATCGCCTCGGCCGAGACCGAAGAAGCGCCGCTGCCGACCGCCACCCGCACCCTGGTACGCCAGGAAGCCGCGGTGAAGACCGCGCCGGCCCGCGCCAACGCACCGGTACCGGCCGCCGTCGAAGAGCAGCCAGCCGCCCCCGTGGCAGCGGCGCCTAGCGTACCGGAGCCAAGCCTGTTCAAGGGCCTGGTCAAGTCGCTGGTCAGCCTGTTCGCCGGCAAGGAAGAGCCTGCCGCCGCACCGGCCGTCACCACCGAAAAACCGGCCACCGAGCGTTCGCCACGCAACGAAGAGCGCCGCAACGGTCGCCAGCAGAGCCGCAACCGCAATGGCCGCCGCGAGGAAGACCGCAAGCCGCGTGAAGAACGCAGCGAGCGCGCCCCGCGTGAAGAGCGCCAGCCACGCGAAGAGCGTGCACCGCGTGAAGAACGCGCCCCACGCGAAGAGCGTCAGCGCCAGCCGCGCGAAGACCGCCGTGGCAACCGTGAAGAGCGCGTGCGTGAACTGCGTGAGCCCCTGGATGCCGCACCGGCCCCGGCCGCCCGCGAAGAACGCGCCCCGCGTGAAGAGCGTGCGCCACGTGAGGAACGTGTAGCCCGTGAAGAGCGCGCACCACGTGAAGAACGTGCCCCTCGCGAAGAACGTGCCCCTCGCGAAGAGCGCGCGCCACGTGAAGAACGCGCCCCACGCGAAGAGCGTGCACCGCGTGAAGAACGCGCACCACGTGAAGAGCGTGCACCGCGTGAAGAACGCGCCCCTCGTGAAGAGCGTGCGCCACGTGAAGAACGCGCTCCGCGTGAAGAGCGCCAGCTGCGCCCTGAGGCGCAGGCCGTCGAACAGGCCGCCGAGCTCGCCGAAGAGCAACTGCCGAACGACGAACTGCTGCAGGACGAGCAGGAAGGCGCCGATGGCGAGCGTCCGCGCCGCCGCTCCCGTGGCCAGCGTCGTCGCAGCAACCGTCGTGAGCGCCAGCGCAATGCCAATGGCGAGCTGATCGAAGGCGACGAAGACGCCGGCGAAGAGCAGCAGCCACAACAGCACCAGGCCACCGAGCTGGGCGCTGAACTGGCCGCCGGCACTGCCGTCATCGCCGCCGTTGCCACCAGCAACATCAGCGCCGATGCCGAAGCCCAAGCCAACCAGCAGGCCGAGCGCGCCAGCGCCGCTGTCGCCGAAACCCAGGTGGAAATCACCGAGGTCGTGGCCGAGCAGGTCGCCATCGCCCCGGTGGTCGAGCAACCGGTCAGCGAGCCAGTGGTCGCCGTCGAGCCGAGCATCGAACCGGTGGTCGAAGTAGCGCCGCAGCCAGTGGTCGAAGAAGCCCCTGCCGAGCAGCCTGCCGTCGTCGCCGAGGTGCTGGAAGCCCCTGCCGTGGAAGCCGGTGAAATCGAGCAGCCGCAGGTAGTCGAAGCCACCGTGGTCGAAGCCCCGGTAGCCGAGCAGCCTGTAGCGGTCGTCGAGCCAGTGGTCGAGGCCCAGCCGGAAGTGGCTGAAACACCTGCCGCCGAGCCTGCGCCAATCGTTGCCGAGCAGGCGCCCGAGGAAGCACCGACCCCGGTCGAAGCGCCTTCGGCGATGCTGGCCAACGGCCGCGCCCCGAACGACCCACGTGAAGTGCGTCGCCGCAAGCGCGAAGCCGAAGCTGCAGCCGCCGCTGCCGCCCAGGCCGCTGCCGAAGCCGCCCCTGCGCAAGCGCTGGAGACCGCCGATGAGCACAAGCCTCATCACGGTTGATAGCCTCGGCTGAATGAAAAAGCCCCGCCAGTGCGAACTGGCGGGGCTTTTTCTTTGCCGGCATGGTAACGGCTCTACTGGTGATCCGGGCTTGCCCCGCGATAGAGTCAGTACAGGTTCGGCTCCATCTCCAGCTCGACCCCAAAGCGCTCAAGGATATCCGCCTGGATCCGCCGAGCCAGCCCATGCAACTGCGCCCCGCTCGCCTGGCCGTAGTTGACCAGCACCAGCGACTGCAAACGGTGCACACCGGCATCGCCATCGCGATACCCCTTCCACCCCGCCTGCTCGATCAACCAGCCGGCCGCCAGCTTCACCTGGCCGTCGGCCTGCGGATACGCCACCACGCCAGGATGCTCGGCACGAATGCGCTCGGCCAACGCAGCAGGCACCACAGGATTCTTGAAGAAGCTCCCGGCGTTACCCAGCTCAGCCGGATCCGGCAGCTTTTCCCGACGAATACTGCAGATCGCATCGCTGATCGCCTGCGCGGTCGGCTGCTCGACACCCTGCTCCGCCAGGCGCTGACGCACCGGGCCGTAGTCCAGGTGCGCCTGCAACGACCGGCTCAGCGCAAAGCGCACGCGCAGGATCAGCCAGCGGCCCGGATTGCGCTTGAACAGGCTGTCGCGATAACCGAAGCCGCACGCCTCCAGCGAGAAGTCACGCAGCTCGCCGGTCTCGCGGTCCAGCGCGGTCAAGCCGGCGAACACGTCCTTGATCTCCACGCCATAGGCGCCGACGTTCTGCATCGGCGCAGCGCCGACGGTGCCGGGGATCAGGCTGAGGTTCTCCAGCCCGCACAGACCCTGCTCGAGGCTCCACTGCACGAACGGATGCCAGGGCTCGCCAGCCTCGGCCTCGACCACCACACGCTCGCCGTCGTCGCTGAGCAGGCGCCGCCCACGGCTGGCCATATGCAGCACCAGGGCGTCGACATCGCGAGACAGCAGCAGGTTGCTGCCACCGCCAATGACCAGCACCGGCACCTGCCGCGCAGCGGCCTGGGCCAGTGCCTGGCGGGCCTCGTCGTCGTCATGGGCCTGGGTGAAATAACGGGCACTGACGTCGATGCCGAAAGTGTTGTAGGGCTTGAGCGATACCCGCTCCTGCCAGTTCGCCGTCATAACCGCCCCTTGATTTCCACGACCAGCTCACGGCACGCCGCCTCGATCAGATCCAGGACCTGCTCGAAACCTTCGGCACCGCCGTAGTAAGGGTCAGGCACTTCGTCCAGGGCCGCGCCATAACGGCGCAGGAACAGGTCGAGCTCGCCCGTGGCGTTGTGCGGGCGCAGGGCCTGCAGGTTGCCGAGGTTGCTCTTGTCCATGGCCAGGACCAGGTCGTACTCGGCGAAATGCGCCGCCTTGACCTGCTGGGCGCGCTGGCGCGACAGGTCGTAGCCGCGGGCCAGCGCGGCCTTGCAGGTACGGCTGTCGGGCGCCTTGCCGACATGCCAGTCGCCGGTACCGGCGGAGGCGACGTGCACCACGTCACCGAGGCCGGCGGCCTCGAGCTGATGGCGCAGCACGCCTTCGGCAGTCGGCGAGCGGCAGATATTGCCGAGGCAGACGAACAGAACGCGCATCAGGCCTCCAGCAAGCGCCGCACGCGCTCCAGGTCTTCAGGGGTATCCACGCCCACGGCCGGGGCCTCGATGGCGTCGGCAACGTGGATGCGCACGCCGTGCCACAGGGCACGCAACTGCTCCAGCGACTCGGTCTGCTCCAGCCAGCATGGGCCCCAGGCGACGAAGTCCTGAAGGAAGCCCACGCGGTAGGCGTACATGCCGATATGGCGGCGGTACGGCACGTTTTCGGGCATGCGCTCACGGTCCTTGGCAAACGCGTCGCGGGCCCATGGCAATGGGGCGCGGCTGAAGGTCAGGGCCAGGCCGTTCTTGTCGCTGACCACCTTCACCGCGTTAGGGTTGAAGATGGTTTCCGGCGCGTGGATCGGCTCGGCCAGGGTGGCGATGCCGGCCTCGGGGTGCGCGGCGAGGTTGGCCGCCACCTGGTCGATGATCACCGGCGGAATCAGCGGCTCGTCACCCTGCACGTTGACCACGATGGCATCGGCGGCCAGGCCCAGCTGGGCAGCCACCTCGGCCAGGCGGTCGGTGCCCGACTCGTGGTCGGCGCGGGTCAGCAGTACTTCGGCGCCGAACGCCTGGCAAGCCTCGACGATGCTGGCATCGTCGGTGGCAATGACCACGCGGCTGGCGCCGCTCTTGCGCGCCTGCTCCCACACATGCTGGACCATCGGCTTGCCGGCGATCGCCAGCAGCGGCTTGCCCGGCAGGCGCGTGGAGCGCAGCCGGGCGGGGATCACCACGGTGAAGTCCAGGCTCATTTGTCCAGGCGCTCGTCGTCGGTCAGGGTGCGCGCCTCGCTTTCCAGCATCACCGGGATGCCATCGCGAATCGGATAGGCCAGGCCCGCGCCCTTGCTGATCAGCTCGGTCTTGTCGGCGCTGAGCTTGAGCGGGCCCTTGGTGATCGGGCAGGCCAGGATATCGAGCAGTTTGGTGTCCATGGGAGCTTCCTTGAAACGGAAATTGAAAAAGGCTCAGGGCCGGGGGCGGCCAGGCAGCAGGCGATCGAGCTCGGCGTCGAACCAGGCGACGAACGCCTGCGAGGGTACGGCGTCGACCGCCAGGTACCACCAGTCGTCGGCAGCGAACGGCCGGCATTTCACCGCATCCTTCTCGGTCATCACCAACGGCAGCGGCGGGCTGAACGACAGCACTTCGCGGCTATACGGCGCATGGTCGGCAAAGGGGTGCGGCACCGGCTGCCAGTTTAGCCCCAGCAGGGTGTTGAAGAAACGTTGCGGGTTGCCGATGCCGGCCACGGCGTGCAGCGCCTGGCCAGCGGGAAACAGGTCGAGCTCGCGGCGCTCACCGCTGTGCAGGTTGATCAGCGCCGACGGCTGCAGGCGGAAGGCAAAGCCGTCGTCGCGGTCAGCCTCGGCGCCATTGAACAACACCGCGTCGGCCTCGGCCAGGCGCTCGGCGGGCTCGCGCAACGGGCCGGCAGGCAGGCAGCGACGGTTGCCCAGGCCACGGGCGGCGTCGATCAGGACCAGCTCCAGGTCGCGGGCCAGGCGGTAATGCTGCATGCCGTCGTCGCACAGGATCAGGTCCGGCGCATCGCTGGCCAGCAGCGCCTGCACGGCGCGGGAGCGGTCGGGGTCGATCACCAGCGGCACGCCGGTGCGCTGGACGATCAGCAAAGGCTCGTCGCCGGCCTGATCGGCGAGCTGGTCGGCGGCGACACGCCAGGGATACTGCGGCGGCTTGGCGCCGTAGCCACGGCTGACCACGCCGACCTTCAGCCCCTGCCGGCGGCAGTGCTCGATCAGCCAGAGGATCATCGGTGTCTTGCCGGTACCGCCCACGGTGATATTGCCCACCACGATCACGGGCACCGGGGCGCGGTAGCTGGGGCTGATGCCACTGAGGAAGCGCGCACGCTTGCGCGTCACCACACGACGATACAGCGCCTCCAGCGGGCGCAGCAGGGCCAGCGCCGGGTGCCCGGCATACCAGGCGGCGAGCAGACGGTCGGCGAAGGCCATCAGGGATTGCCCTGCGCGGCCTCGACGGTGGTCATGCGCAACTTGCTGAAGCCGAGCTTGCCGGCCGCATCCATTGCGGTAATCACAGCCTGGTGCGGGGTCTTGCCATCGGCGCTGATCGCCAGCGGCAGGGTGATGTCACCGCCAGACTCCTTCTCGATGGCTTCGGTCAGGGTGGCCAGGTCGCTCTTGGGCAGCAGGTGGTTGTTGACCGAATACACGCCATCGGCACTGATGGTGACTTCGATCAGCTTGCCATCATCGGGCTGCGCGGGCGCGGCACTGCTTGCTTCAGGCAGCTCGACACGCAGCTGGGTCTCGCGGGTGAAGGTGGTGGTGACCACGAAGAACAGCAGCAGCACGAACACCACGTCGATCAACGACGCCAGGTTGATGTCGACGTTCTCGCGCTGGCGATTGCGCCGGAACTTCACGCCTTGCCTCCGGCCACTTCCACTTCGCGGTCGCCCTGCAGCACCTCGACCAGCTTGATCGCCTCCTGCTCCATGCCCACCACCAGCTCATCGATGCGGCGCAGCAGGAAGCGGTGGAAGAACACCGCCGGGATACCGACCATCAGGCCGGCCGCGGTAGTGACCAGGGCCTTGGAGATACCGCCGGCCAGTACCGCGGCGTTGGCGGTCATCTGCGAGCCCATGAAGGCGCTGAAGATGTCGATCATGCCCAGCACGGTGCCCAGCAGGCCCAGCAGCGGGGCCATGGCGGCGATGGTGCCGAGGGTGCTGATGTAGCGCTCCAGCTCGTGGATGACCCGCGAGGCAGCCTCTTCGATGCACTCTTTCATGATCTCGCGGCCATGGCGCGAGTTGGCCAGGCCCGCGGCGAGGATCTCGCCCAGCGGCGAATCGGCGCGCAGCGCCTTGAGTTTGTCACCGGTGAGCTGCTTGTCCTTGATCCACATCCATACCTGGCCCAGCAGGTGCGGCGGGGTGACACGGCTGGCGCGCAAGGTCCACAGGCGCTCGACGACGATCGCCATGGCGACGATGGAGCTCAGGATGATCGGCAGCATCATCCAGCCGCCGGACTTGACCAATTCCCACACAGTAAGCATCCCCTCGGAAAAAGGCCGCCACTCTACCATAGGAGCGCCTGGGGCTCATCTGCCGGAGGTCAGGGAATCGCCCATCGCATGGCAACGTGGGAGCGGGCTTGCCCCGCGATAGCGTCATTTGCCTTCGCGCCAGAACCTGCGCTGCGCACGCCCCTCCACCACCGTACCCTGGCGCCCCAGGCGCAACTCCAGCGCGCCCGCCAGCGCCGTGTCATGCACCTGCACCCCATGCCGCCGATAGCGCTCGATCACCTGCGCATGCGGATGCCCGAAGCCGTTGCTGCGTCCCCGCGAAATCATCACCCCGCGTGGCGCCAGCGCCTTGATGAACGGTTCGGTGGACGACGTGCGGCTGCCGTGGTGCGGCGCCTGCAGCCAATCGACACGCGGATCCTCGCTGGCCGCCAGCCAAGCCCGCTCCGCCGCGGCCTCCATGTCGCCGGCCAGCAGCAGGCGCTCGCCATTGGCCACCACCCGCAGCACGCAGGAACGGTCGTTGCTGGACGTGCCTTGCGGCCAATGCCACAGCTCGAAATCGACCCCATCCCAGCGCCAGCGCTCACCACTTTCGCACAGCGCGGCAGGCGCAAGCCCGGCAACCTCTCCGGCCAGCACCCGCGTCACCGACAGCCCCCGGCGCACCGCCGCTGCCCCGCCGGCATGATCGGCGTGACCATGGCTGACCAGCATCAGGTCAAGGTGCCTAACCCCCAGCCTGCGCAAGGTCGGCAGCACCACGCTCTCGCCCAGGTCGCTGTCCCCATGCGCAGGCCCGGCGTCGTACAGCAGCGCGTGATGACGGGTACGCAGCAGCACCGCCAGGCCCTGGCCGACATCCAGCTGCCACACCTGCACCTGCCCAAGGGGCACCTGCTCGCGCGGCGCCCACAAGGCCAGCAGCATCACCGCGCCCGGCAAGCGCAACGGCACGCCCCGAGGCAGCAACACCAACAGCGCGCCCAACGCGACCAACAGCCAGGCCCACAGCGGCAACGGTTCGGGCAGCCATGCAGGCAACTGCCCCGCAAGCTGCGCCAGCAGGCGAAACAGCCCATCCAGCGAAAGCCCCGCCAGCCACAGCAGCCCCTCCCCCACCCCAGGCAGCGGCAACGTCGCCGTGCCAAGCAAGGCCAGCGGCAGCACCGCGAAACTGATCCAGGGCACCGCCAGCAGGTTGGCCAGCGGCGCCGTCAGGCTGACCGGCAACCCCAGCGCCAGCAGCACCGGCAACAGGCCCACGGCGATTACCCACTGGGCACGGCTCCAGGCCTGCCAGGGCCGCCAGGCGCCGAGCCGGGCAGAGAAGCACAGCATCAGCACGCCAACCGCGGCAAACGACAGCCAGAAACCCGGCAGCAGGCTGGCCAAGGGATTGATCAGCAACACCCCCGACAACGCCAACAGCAACGGCAATGCTGCCCCCAGGTGCCTGAAGCGCAGGCGCCAGAGCAACACCACCGCCAGCATCAGGCAGGCCCGTTGCACCGGTACGCCGAAGCCGGCCAGCCAGCCGTAGCCCAATGCCGCGGCCATGGCCAGGCCACAAGCCCAGGGCAGCCATGGCCAGCGCGATGGCCAGGCGCCCAGCCGCGCCAGGCCCGCGACCAGGCCGTACACCAGCCCGGCCAACAGCCCGATATGCTGGCCGGAGATCACCAACAGGTGCACCGTGCCGGTGGCCTGCAGGGTCTGCCAGTCCTCGCGGGCCAGCCCGGCGCCATCGCCCAGCACCAAGGCCGCCAGCGCCGCCTCGCGGCCGTGGGCATCCACGTTCATCAACCGCTGACGCACGGCATCGCGCCAATCCACCGCAGCCTGCCCGACCTGCTCGCCGGCCTTGACCGAGCCGGTGGCGCCGATACCCCGGGCCAACAACAATGCTTCGCGGTCCGGGCCATGGGGGTTGAGCAGCCCGTGGGGCTGGCGCAAATTTGCCGCCAGGCGCCAGCGCTCACCGGCGCGCAATTCGGGCCCGGCGAACCAGCTCAGTTGCAGGCGCCTGGGCAATTGCGCCCGGCGCGACTCAGGATGCTCCAGCTCGAAACGCACGCCACGCTCCGTGCGGGTCGGCAGCCCCACCACCCGCCCCTCCAACCACAGCGTGCGCCCATCCAGCGCCGGGGCCAGGCGATCATCCAGCGCCTGCTGCGCCGACCAGCAGGCCCAGCAGCCACCCAGCACGAACCAGCCCAGCGGCCAGGCCCGCGTGCGCAGACAGGCCAAGGCCAGCAACAGCAACGGAATCAGCCACCCGACCGGCGGCAAAACGGGCAAAAAGCGCAGGCTCAACAGCCCGAGCACCAGCGCCAGCATCCCTGTGCGCATGAGATAGAGCTCCAGAAGCGATCACGACCCCTGAGGCTTAGCCGATTGGCGGGGAAACCCTGCTAATCAATTGTCACAAACTCTGAACGAGGCTGCGTTTCAATCAGGGCATACTGACGCCCTTCAACCCTGCCGGGAGCCCACATGCCGCGCCGTCTGTTCAAACGCTACATGCCGGACCCGACCAGCATCCGCGAACATAAATCCTTACGCTTCTTCGGCAAGCTGCTGCACGACCCCAACCTCTGGCACCTGAATCGCCATTCGGTGGCGCGGGCCATGGGCGTCGGCCTGTTCGCCGCGCTCATTCCCATCCCCATGCAGATGCTGCTGGCCGCCGCGCTGGCCATTCCCGTGCGCGGCAACCTGCCGATCGCGGTGAGCCTGGTGTGGCTGACCAACCCGCTGACCATGCCGCCGGTGTTCTTCGTCACCTACATGACCGGTGCCTGGCTGCTGCAGGTGCCGCCACGCACGCTGCCCGAGTCGATCACCGTCGACTGGGTCACCGAGCAGTTGGCGACGATCTGGCAACCGTTCCTGCTCGGCTCGGTGGTGTGCGGGGTGGTGCTGGGCGTGCTCGCCTACTTCACCACCATGGGCTACTGGCGCTGGTGGGTGGGCCGGCAGTGGCGCCGGCGCCAGTGTCGCTGCGCCGCCACCCCCACCCAGAGTTCAGGGGGCTCAGGCGCGCATGCCGCGGCCGCTGACCAGCAGGCGCACGCACAGCAGGTAGAGCACCGCGGTGGCCACCAGCATGAAGCTGATCGCCGTGCCAATACTGATATCCGACACCCCTAGGATGCCGTAGCGGAACGAGTTGACCATGTGCAGCACCGGGTTTGCCAGCGACACGGTCTGCCAGAACGGCGGCAGCAGGTTGATCGAGTAGAACACCCCGCCCAGGTAGGTCAGCGGTGTCAGCACGAAAGTCGGGATGATCGAGATATCGTCGAAGTTGCGGGCGAACACCGCGTTGACGAAGCCCAGCAGCGAGAAGATGGTCGCGGTCAGCAGCACCACGATGACCGTCACCCCCAGGTGGTGCACCTGCAGATGGGTGAAGAACAGCGACAGGAAGGTCACGATCACCCCCACTGCCAAGCCACGCAACACGCCGCCCAGCACATAGCCGATCAAGATGGTGTGCGGCGACACCGGCGACACCATCAGCTCCTCGATGGAGCGCTGGAACTTGCTGCCGAAGAAGCTCGATACCACGTTGCCATAGGAGTTGGTGATCACCGACATCATGATCAGCCCCGGCACGATGTACTCCATGTAGGTGAAGCCGCCCATGTCGCCGATCTGCCGGCCGATCAGGTTACCGAAGATCACGAAGTACAGGACCATGGTGATCGCCGGCGGCAGCAGGGTCTGCGGCCAGATGCGCAGGAAGCGCCGCACTTCGCGGTAGACGATGGTGTTCAGGGCGACCCAGTTGGTGCGCAGTTCCACACTCATACGGCCACCTTCGACAGGTTCTTTTCCACCAGGGACACGAACAGCTCCTCGAGTCGGTTGGTCTTGTTGCGCAGGCTCTGCACCTCGATGCTCTTCAGCGCCAGCTGGCCGAACAGCGCGGTGATGCCGATGTCCTTGTCCACCTGCACCTCCAGCGTGTGCGGGGTGATCAGCCGGCACGGGTAGCCCTGCAGCTCAGGCGCGGCGGGCAGGTCGTGGCGCAGGTCAAGGACGAAGGTCTCGACATGCAGCTTGCCCAGCAGCTGGCGCATGCTGGTGTTCTCGACGATGGTGCCGTGGTCGATGATGCCGATGTTGCGGCACAGCTGCTCGGCCTCTTCGAGGTAGTGAGTGGTGAGAATGATGGTGATGCCTTTCTGGTTGAGCTCGGTGAGGAAGCTCCACATCGAACGGCGCAGTTCGATGTCCACCCCCGCAGTCGGTTCGTCGAGGATCAGCAGGCGCGGCTCGTGGATCAGCGCCCGGGCGATCATCAGCCGGCGCTTCATGCCACCGGACAGCGAGCGCGAAGGCACGTCGCGCTTGTCCCACAGGCCCAGCTGCGTGAGGTACTGCTCGGCGCGCTCCTTGGCCACCTTGGGCGGGATACCGTAGTAGCCGGCCTGGGTGACGACGATGTCGAAGGTCTTCTCGAACTGGTTGAAGTTGAACTCCTGGGGCACCACGCCCAGGCAGCGCTTGAGCGCCGCGGGCGACCGGTCCAGGTCGTTGCCGAACACGTTGACCGTGCCGCTGGTCTTGTTCACCAGGGTCGAGAGAATGCCGATGGTGGTGGACTTGCCGGCGCCGTTGGGGCCGAGCAAGGCGAAGAAGTCGCCTTCGGCAACATCCAGGTCGATGCCCTTGAGGGCCTGGAAGCCGTTGCCGTAGGTCTTGGTCAGCTGTCGAATGGACAGGGCGGAACTCATGGCGGGTCAGGTACCGATGAAAAAGGTTCGGGACACGCCAGGCAAAGACACTGGCGCAGTGAGTGCGGCCATGGTGCAAGGCCCGGCCGCACAAGTACAGTCACATGTATCGATAGTGACTATCGAAGTGGCGTCACGTCAGGGCGGTCATCACCGCCGCCTGGTAGGCCGGGCGTTGCTTGAGGCGCTCGTACCAGGCTTCGAGGTGATACATGGCCGGGCGTTCAATCGGCATTTCGAACCAGGCGTAGATGAAGCTGCCCAGGGGGATGTCGCCCATGCCGATCTGCTCGCCCGAGAGGTACGGCTGCTTGGCCAGGGTCTCGTCGGCGATGGCCAGCAACTGGGCGCATTGCTTGTGCGCGGCGTTGATCGCCACCCAGTCGCGCTGGTCCTCGGGGGTGCGCAGCAGGCCCCAGAACAGCGGGCGGAAGGGGCCGGCGAAGGACGAGGTGGTCCAGTCCATCCACTTGTCCGCCAGGGCGCGCTGGCGCGGGTCGTCCAGGTACCAGCCCTGCTCTGCACCGTACTCGGCGCACAGGTAGCGCACGATGGTGTTGGACTCCCACAGCACCAGGTCGCCGTCTTCGAGCATGGGCACCAGGCCGTTGGGGTTCAGGGCCCGGTAGTGCGGTTCGTTGACCACGCCGAAGGCGCCGCCGGCATCGATGGACTCGAAGTCCAGGCCCAGCTCGTGGGCGATCCACAACGCCTTGCGCACATTGCTCGAATTCTTGCGGCCCCAGATCTTCAGCATGGCAACGTCCTTATGAATGCGGGAGGTGGGACAGTCTACTCCAAGCGTTGGGCGGTGCCAGTGAAACCGGGGGCCGCTGCGCAGCACTATCGCCGGCAAGCCGGCTCCCACAAAGAGCAGGCGCGTACAGGCCCTGTGGGAGCCGGCTTGCCGGCGAAAGGGGCGCGCAGCGCCCCCGCGATCTGTCAGATATCTCCGAACCTGAAACCAAATGCTTCAGCCAGCAAAGCTTGGGAACTATCCTACGCGCTTGCCGGAAGCCGCCGCGTTGTCGGAGAAATACCCCGGGGATACCTTCACCGGGTCGCCACATTTGGTGACCGGGCGTGAGAAACCCGACTACATATGACAACCAGCGGCTTCGTCATGGTGGCCGTGTGCGGGCAGACTTCGGTCTGACCGGGTTTGTCCTATGTCCCGGTTTTCTCACCTCGTACACGGCCGCCACCCTGACCTCGTGAGAAAGGACCTGAATGGCGGTTTCAATGACCGCATAGGACTCTCTACCATGAAAAAAATCGTCCCAGACCCACCCCGCCTCGCCCCCTTCATCAGCATCCGCCCCACCCTCACCCGCGAAGAAGCCATGTCCGCCGC
Source organism: Pseudomonas sp. FG36 (assembly GCF_057809275.1). Classification (NCBI taxonomy): domain Bacteria; kingdom Pseudomonadati; phylum Pseudomonadota; class Gammaproteobacteria; order Pseudomonadales; family Pseudomonadaceae; genus Pseudomonas; species Pseudomonas sp. FG36. Next base: position 4,164 of record NZ_JBMDJQ010000028.1, on the reverse strand, counting down.
CGTCGAAGTGGCCACCGCCATTTCCGACGTCCTCGACATCTACTTCAAGACCGAGCCCGGCGAAACCCAGGACCGCCTGTTCACCGCCAGCGACTACCTCGGCCAGCTCGCCTGCGCCCTGCTCGAGCACAAGCCACAGGTGCAACCATGAGCCGCGGCCATACCGCAGGCCGCACCACCTGCCTGGACCTGTTCAAGATCGAGCCGGGCGTTACCTTCGAGGATGCCTTCAGCGAGCTGTCGGTGCTGCTCGGCTGCATTCGCCACCTGACCTGCGAGGCGGAAATGGAGGGCGACCTGCTGGCCGGCAGCTCGGCGCGCATCCTCAGCGCCATGGCCAAGGCGCTGATCGATGACATGGAGCTGGGGTTGAACAGAAGCAAATGATCCCCGGGGCTGCTTTGCGGCCCCGGGATCCATCAACACCACCGAACTCCCGCTACAGAACCCGGTCAGTCTTCTAAGCAGGCCATCCACCCCGGCGCGTCTAAGCTCTGTGGGTTGGCCTAACGCCCGCTTCCAAGGAGGAAGAATCATGTTGCTGTTGTGGTTGCTGGTCCTGGTGCTTGGCGCCGCGTATCTCCTGCACCGGCGCCTGGCGCCCCTGCAGATCCTCGCGGCCATCGCCGCCTATACCCTGCTGATGGGCATCTTCAGCACCGCGCCAGGCTGGCTGCTGGCGCTGATCTGGGTGGTGATCGCCGCCAAGGCGGCCTTCTTCGCCCTGCCGGAGCTGCGCCGCAAACTGTTCACCGCGCCGATGTTCAGCTGGTTCCAGCGCACCCTGCCGCCGATGTCACCCACCGAGCGCGAAGCCATCGATGCCGGCACCGTGTGGTGGGACGGCCACCTGTTCAGCGGCCGCCCCGACTGGGACACCCTGCTCGACTACCCCGCGCCCAAGCTCAGCGAGGAAGAACAGGCCTTCATCGACGGCCCCACCGAGCAACTGTGCGCCATGGTCAGCGACTGGCAGATCGGCCAGGACCTCGACCTGCCGCCGCAGGCCTGGGATTTCATCAAGCAGCACGGCTTCTTCGCCCTGATCATCCCCAAGGAATACGGTGGCCAGGGCTTCTCGGCCTACGCCCACTCGCAGGTGGCGATGAAACTGGCCACCCGCAGCGGCGACCTGGCCTCCACGGTGATGGTGCCCAACTCCCTGGGCCCGGCCGAGCTGCTGCTGCACTACGGCACCGAGGCGCAACGCAACCACTACCTGCCGCGCCTGGCCCGCGGCGACGATATCCCCTGCTTCGCCCTCACAGGCCCCCTGGCCGGCTCCGACGCCGGCGCCATGCCCGATACCGGCGTCATCTGCAAAGGCCAGTGGCAAGGCGAGGAAGTCATCGGCCTGCGCCTGAACTGGGAGAAGCGCTACATTACCCTCGGCCCGGTGGCCACCCTGCTGGGCCTGGCCTTCAAGGCCTACGACCCCGAGCACCTGCTGGGTGAGCAGGCCGAGCTGGGCATCAGCCTGGCGTTGATCCCCACCGACCTGCCGGGCGTGGAAATCGGCCAACGCCACCTGCCCCTGGGCGCGGCGTTCATGAACGGGCCCAACAGCGGCAAGGATGTGTTCGTGCCGTTGGACTGCCTGATCGGCGGCCAGGAAATGCTCGGCAAGGGCTGGATGATGCTGATGAACTGCCTGTCGGTGGGCCGCTCCATCTCCCTGCCCGCAGTCGGCACCGGCGCGGCCAAGTACACCAGCCTGGTCACCGGCCAGTACGCCCGGGTGCGCGAACAGTTCAACGTGCCACTGGCCGCCTTCGAGGGCATCCAGGAGTCGCTGGCGCGCATCGGCGGCAACGCCTGGCTGATGGACAGCGCCCGCCTGCTCACCGCCCAGGCCGTGGACCTGGGCGAAAAACCCTCGGTGTTGTCGGCGATCCTCAAGTACCACCTCACCGAGCGCGGTCGCGAATGCATCCAGCACGCCATGGACGTGCACGGCGGCAAGGGCATCATCATGGGCCCGAACAACTACCTGGGTCGCAACTGGCAAGGCGCACCGATCTTCATCACCGTCGAGGGCGCCAACATTCTCTCGCGCAACCTGATGATCTTTGGCCAGGGCGCCATCCGCTGCCACCCGTTCGTGCTCAGGGAAATGGCCCTGGCGGGGCGCGAGGACCATGACCAGGCGCTCAAAGAGTTCGACGACCTGCTGATGCAGCACATCCTGTTCGCCGCCGGCAACGCCGCCAGCACCCTGGTGCTGGGGTTGGGCCTGGGGCATTTCGAGAAGGTCCCGGGCGACGCCCTGAGCCAAGGCTACTTCCGCGCCCTCAACCGCCAGGCGGCGGCCTTCGCCCTGCTGGCCGACCTGTCGATGATGCTGCTGGGCGGTGCGCTCAAGCGCCGCGAACGCCTGAGCGCCCGGCTGGGCGATGTGCTCAGCTACCTGTACCTGTCCAGCGCCGCGCTCAAGCGCTACCACGATCTGGGCTCGCCCGAGCACCTGCGCCCGTTGTTGCGCTGGGCGCTGGAGGAAAACCTGGGCCAGGCGGAAAAGGCGCTCGCCGCGCTGCTCGACAACTTCCCCAACCGCTTCATCGGCTGCGCCCTGCGCGTGCTGGTGTTCCCATTTGGCCGCAGGCATACCGGACCAAGCGATGAGCTGGATGCCGAGGTGGCGGCGCTGATCGGCCGGGGCAAAGGCGACCCGGCGCTGGAAGCAGTGCTGGAGGGCTGCTTCAGGCCTCAGGCCGAAGGCGACCCGGTGGCCGCGCTACAGACGGCCTGTGACCTGCTGGACGATGTGGCCCCGCTGCACAAGGCGCTGCATCAGGCGGTCAAGGAAGGCAAGGTGCAGGCGGCAGCCGGGCAATCGGTGATCGACGCCGCCATCGAAGCGGGTGTGCTGCAGGCGGAGGAAGGCCAGCGCCTGCATCAAGCCGAGCAGGCACGCCGGGTAGTTATCGATGTGGATGCGTTCGACAAGGAAGTGCTATTGCCCGAGGCAGGCAAAGTGCGCTGAACATTCATCGACTGTATCGCGGGGCAAGCCCGCTCCCACCAATCGCACATTTGGCGTGGGAGCGGCGGTGCGCCGATGCGGCTTGCCCCGCGATGAGGCCAGCACAGGCGGCTACGCTGCCAGCCTATGCAAAACCGGCGTATACTCCGCCCCCCGTTTCAACCACCGAGGAGCGCCGCCATGGCCAACCCCCACCTGGAATACCACCTGCAACTGCTCCACCACCTGCGCACCATCCTGGCTGCGCTGGGTGAAGCCGAACAGGTCCCGGAGGAAAGCCACGCCCTGTTCCTCGAGCGCTTCGACGAACTGCTCACCCTGCTGCCGCAGGACCCGCTGCAAAGCCAATACCTGGGCCAGGACCTGATCTGCCAGGTGATCCAGCGCTATCCGCAGATCGCCCACCTGGTGCCGCGTGATTTGCTGTGGTTCTTTGGTGGCGATTGCCTGCACTTCATGCCGGATGAAGAGCTGGAGCTTTACCAGACGCTAGAAGAGCGCCGGTACGAAGCAGAGCAGAGCGGTGAAGCGTTTGATTGGCATCAAGAAAAGCAACTGCTAGCCAAACCTGCTCAGGGTGATATTCACTGATCTGGTATAGATGCATCCCGGCCTGATCTGGGCCGGGAACCCCAATCGCCATAGCAGGGCAAGTGAACTCACTCTGACAAATCACGATCTAGCAAGTCAGGGGAAATACTAGCCTTGTCCCCAAAAAAATGATGCGCCGAAGAAAATAAGAACTCGGCTTCCAGTCGAAGTCGCTCTACCTGCGAAGGGGGGTGCTGCCCTTTACTTTCTTCATAACGCCTCCACGCATCGACCGCCCGTTTACATATCTCCAGCTGGACTTCCAAATCCGTCTTTCCGATCGTCACGGTCATTGCTCCTTCCTTGTTCAAGGGAGAATGGAATCAGGTGCGCCCAACATTCTCCCCTGACAGAGTAAACTGATGGAGCGAGTACGAACGAACATCGGGCTCGTAACGAGTAGCACCATGCCGTTGTACGCCTCCAGACGACATTAGCCAACTAGTAAAATTGATAGGTATGCCGAGCCAGCTCGCCCCAAAAACCAACCATACGAGCAAAAAAAAACGCCACTTCAAACGAAGTGGCGTTTTCAATTTGGAGCGGGAAACGAGACTCGAACTCGCGACCCCGACCTTGGCAAGGTCGTG
>NZ_JBMDJQ010000027.1:0-76987 GCF_057809275.1 Pseudomonas sp. FG36 | reverse complement strand
CGCCGATGGTAGTGTGGGGTTTCCCCATGTGAGAGTAGGTCATCGTCAAGATTCAATTCCAAAGCCCCTGATCGCGATGCGATCAGGGGCTTTGTCTTTTCAGGATATGCATGGACTTGAGGCATCGCTGACACATGTGTGGGTTATGTGTCCTCAAGTGCGCATAGGCGGACATAAGCATCCGTCGTTATGGGCTCTATGGGGCGTATAGCGTCCCCGTTCAGCGCCAGCGCGACAGTACGTCGGGCAACTGCGACAAACGTTGAATCTCCGCATCCGGCGCCTGCTCGCCGCTCCAGGGTTTGTGCTGGGGATTGAACCACACTGCCCGTAGCCCGGCGCGCTGGGCGCCGGCTATGTCGTCGCCCGGATGGTCGCCGACGTGCACCGCCGCCCCTGCGTCCACCTCGCCGCGCTTCAGCGCTTCGAGGAACGGTGCAGGGTCCGGCTTGCCTATCCCTAGGTCTTCTGCACACAGGGCGAAGCGGAAGTAATCCGCCAGGCCGAGCCTGCGCACGTCGGCATTGCCGTTGGTGACCACGCCGAGGGTGTAGTGATGCCGCAGGATCTCCAGCACCGGCTGCACCTCTGGGAACACCTCGACCTGGTGCCGCGCATGCAGGAACACCTCGAAACCTTCGTTGGCGAGTTCCTGGGCGTGTTTCTCGCTGTAGCCGACCTCTTCCAGGGCGTGGAACAGCACCCGCCGGCGCAGGGCGCTGATACGGTGCTTGAGGCCCGGCTCGGCCTGTACCAGGCGCTCGCGGATGGCGAACAGGTGCTCGACCGGCACGCCACCGAGAATCGGCGCGTTGGCTTCGAGCCAGTCGCGCAGGACGACTTCGGCGCTGGCGATGACCGGTGCGGTATCCCAGAGGGTGTCGTCCAGGTCGAAGGTGATCAGCTTGATGCTCATGAGTCCGTGTCCTTGCTGCGTTTGGCCCGGGGGTGGGCGCTGTCGTACACCGTGGCCAGGTGCTGGAAGTCCAGGTGGGTGTAGATCTGCGTGGTGCTGATGTCGGCGTGGCCGAGCATCTCCTGCACCGCGCGCAGGTCCTGGGACGATTCCAGCAGGTGGCTGGCGAAGGAATGGCGAAGCATGTGCGGGTGCAGGTGCTGGCCGAGCTCGCGCTCGCCGGCGGCCTTGACCCGTAGCTGGATGGCCCGGGGGCCGAGGCGCTTGCCCTGGCGGCTGAGGAACACCGCAGAGTCCCGCGGGCCGGCGATGCCGCGCAGCTTGAGCCACGCCTGCATCGCCTCGCGGGCCTTGCGGCCGACCGGCAATACGCGGCTCTTGCCGCCCTTGCCTTGCACCTGCACCAGTCCGGCGGTCAGGTCCAGGTGTTCGAGGTCGAGCCCGGTCAGCTCCGACAGGCGCAGGCCGGACGAGTAGAACAGTTCAAGGATCGCCTGGTCACGGCGGGCAATGAATTCGTCGTCGACGCCGCCATCGAGCAATTGCAGGGCGCGGTCGGTGTCCAGCACCTTGGGCAGGCGCCGCTCGCCCTTGGGTGGCGCCAGGCCATTGGCCGGGTCGTGCTGGCAATGGCCTTCGCGGTTGAGGTAGCGGTACAGCCCGCGCACCGCCGAGAGCAGGCGTGCCAGGCTGCGCGAGGACTGGCCGTGATGGTGCTGGCGGGCAACCAGCTGACGCAGTTGCTGGACCTGCAGGGCCGCCCAGCCGGTGATGCCCTGGGCGTTGCAGAATTCGATGACCTTCTCGAGATCACGGCGGTAGGCCAGCAGGGTGTGCTCGGACACCTGGCGCTCATTGCGCAGGTGTGCGCAATAAGCCTCCAGCTGGCGTTCCATCAGCGCACCGAGCGCAGTGTCTGGGTGAAGCGTGGCACCACGCGGCCGAGTACTTCGGCGATGTAGCTGAGGAACAATGTGCCGACACTGCTCTTGTAATGCTGCGGGTCGCGGCTGCCGATTGCCAGCACGCCATGCAGGCCCTGGTACTCCAGGGTGGCCACGGCGCTGGAGCCGACTTCCTTGTGCTGATCGTTGCCGAACAGGAATGCCAGCTCGTGCTCGCGCAGGCTGCCGCTGATGGTCTTGCCGCCGCCGATCAGGCCGCCGATGGCCTGCTGCGCCTCGGCACCGGAAACCCAGCGCCCCACGGGCGCCGCGTTTTCGCCAAACAGGATCAGGCTGACGAAGGGCACCTGGAACTCCTGGCGCAGGCTGTCCTCGACTGCCATCACCACCTCTTCCAGGGTACTGGCGTCGAGCAGGTCGAGGATCAGCCGGCGGGTCTTGTCGAACAGCCGGTCGTTGTCGCGGGCCACGTCCATCAGTTGCGACAGGCGATGGCGCATCTCGATGTTGCGGTCGCGCAGCAGCTTGAGCTGGCGCTCCACCAGCGACACGCTGTCGCCGCGCTGGTGAGGAATGCGCTGTTCGACCAACAGTTCGTCATGCTCGGCGAAGAAGGTCGGGTGGGCGCGCAAGTAGGCGACCACCGCTTCGGCATCGAGCTCACTGGCCTGCGGGGATGCAACGTTAGGCTGATCGGTCATGGCGGATACTCGCTTAGAGACGAACTTGTCCTTCGAACACACGAACGGCGGGGCCGGTCATCAGCACCGGTTTGCCGGGGCCGGCCCATTCGATGCTCAGGCGCCCGCCTGGCAGGTCGATGGTCACCGGTGAGTCCATCCAGCCTTGGCTGATCGCCGCCACGGCGGCGGCGCAGGCGCCTGTGCCGCAGGCCTGGGTCTCGCCCGCACCACGCTCCCACACGCGCAGGTTGGCGCGGTGGCGGTCGACTACCTGAATGAAGCCGGCATTGACCCGCTGCGGAAAGCGCGGGTGATGCTCGATCTTCGGGCCCAGCTCATGGACCGGCGCGCTGCGCACATCGTCCACGCGCAGCACCGAATGCGGGTTGCCCATGGACACCGCGGCGATCTGGTGCAGCTGGCCGTCGACTTCGAGTGCATAGCTGGTCGCCTGCTCATCGGCGATGAACGGGACCTCGGCCGGCGTGAAGCGCGGCGGGCCCATGTCGACGCAGATCTGCCCGTCGTTGCGCACATCGAGGACGATGATGCCGCCCTTGGTCTCGACGCGAATGCGCTTCTTCGCGGTCAGGCGCTTGTCCAGGACGAAACGGGCGAAGCAGCGCGCGCCGTTGCCGCACTGTTCGACCTCGGAGCCGTCGGCGTTGAAGATACGGTAGCGGAAGTCGACATCCGGGTTGTTCGGCGCCTCGACGATCAGCAGCTGGTCGAAGCCGATGCCGGTGTTGCGGTCACCCCATTGCTTGGCGTGCTTGGGTTGGATGTGTGCGTGCTGGCTGACCAGGTCGAGGACCATGAAGTCGTTGCCCAGCCCGTGCATCTTGGTAAAACGCAGCAGCATGGGTTCACTCCGGCAGCAGGCTTTCGCCGGCGAACAGTTCGGTGATGGTCTCGCGGCGACGCACTTCGAAGGCCTGATCGCCATCGACCAGCACTTCGGCGCAGCGGCCACGGGTGTTGTAGTTGGAGCTCATGACAAAACCATAGGCGCCCGCGGAGCGCACGGCCAGCAGGTCGCCCTCGGCCAGGTCCAGCACGCGGTCCTTGCCCAGGAAGTCGCCGGTCTCGCAGATCGGTCCGACCAGGTCGTAGGCCCGACCTTCGCCTTCGCGGGGCTTGACCGCGCTGACGTCCATCCAGGCCTGGTACAGGGCCGGACGGATCAGGTCGTTCATCGCCGCGTCGATGATGGCGAAGTCCTTGTGCTCGGTGTGCTTGAGGTACTCCACGCGGGTCAGCAGCACACCGCCGTTGGCGACGATGTAGCGGCCCGGCTCGAACACCAGGGCCAGGTCGCGGCTGCCGACGCGCTCGCGGATGGCCTTGATGTAGTCGGCCAGCTCCGGGGGCTGCTCGTCGCGATAGCGCACGCCGACACCGCCACCCAGGTCGAGATGGCGCAGGTGGATGCCGCACTCGGCCAGGCGGTCGACCAGCACCAGCAGGCGGTCGAGGGCATCGAGGAACGGCTCTACGGTGGTCAGCTGCGAGCCGATATGGCAGTCGACGCCGACCACGTCGAGGTTCGGCAACTGCGCGGCGCGCACGTAGATAGCCTCGGCGTCGGCAATGGCGATGCCGAACTTGTTTTCCTTGAGGCCAGTGGAGATGTACGGGTGGGTACCGGCGTCGACGTCCGGGTTCACGCGCAGCGACACCGGCGCGACCTTGCCCATCTCGGCGGCCACCACTTGCAGGCGCTCGAGCTCGTCGGTGGACTCGACGTTGAAGCAGTGCACGCCCACTTCCAGGGCGCGGCGCATGTCTTCACGGGTCTTGCCGACGCCGGAGAACACCACGCGATCGGCGCGGCCGCCGGCGGCCAGCACGCGCTCCAGTTCACCGCCGGAGACGATGTCGAAGCCCGCGCCCAGGCGCGCCAGCAGGTTCAGCACGCCTAGGTTGGAGTTGGCCTTGACCGCGAAGCAGACCAGGTGATCCACCCCGTGCAAGGCATCGGTGTAGCTGCGGTACTGCGCCTCGATATGGGCACGCGAGTACACGTAGGTGGGCGTGCCGAAACGCTCGGCGATCGCCGACAGGGCCACCCCTTCCGCGAACAGCTCACCGCCGCGGTAGTTGAATGCATCCATGGGATTTCCTTACTGCGCGGGCGACTCTTCAGGCTGCTCTTGCTGCTGCTCCAGCACCGGTTGCGGCTGGACAGGCTTGGCATGCTGGTGCGACTTGCGCGGGCCTTTGCCGTCCTTGCCGTCTTCCGGCAGGTACAGGGGGCCTTTCTGACCGCAGGCCGAAACGAGGCAAGCAACCGCGACCACTGCCGCGAGGGAGGAAATCAGGCGTTTCATGGGTGAAATCCTTGGAAATATGCAGTATTGCGGCCGAGTATACCGAGCGACCACCTGATTGCCTATGCAAGGGGTGCCCCCGCTTGGCGGGCTTAGGCGACCGAAGGACATGCGGCTTTTTCTTACAGCTATTAGCTTGTAGCTTGAAGCTTTCGCCCTTATCGTGCCCGGCTTGCGTGTGTACAGCCATTTTTCGAGGTCCCTGCAATGAGTTTGAGCGAAGCGCGTTTCCACGACCTGGTCGACGCGACCCAACAGGCCCTGGAAGACCTGTTCGATGAAAGCGGCATGGACCTGGACATGGAGAATTCCGCCGGCGTCCTGACCATCAAGTTCGACAACGGCAGCCAGCTGATCTTCAGCCGCCAGGAGCCCCTGCGCCAACTGTGGCTGGCGGACAAGTCCGGTGGTTTCCACTTCGACTATGACCAAGAGAGCGGCAAGTGGGTGTGCGAGAAGAGCGAAGAGCTGCTCGGCGAGATGCTCGAGCGCATCGTCTGGGAGCGGGCCGGCGAGAAGCTGGACTTCGACGAGATTTGAAATGAGCGAACAGCCCAGGCCGCCCAAGCCGCTCTACAGCAATGTAAGTCCGGCGGTGCCGTCACCTTGTATCAGCATATGTCGGCTGGATGAGCGCAAGGTGTGCACCGGTTGCCACCGCCACGTCGAGCATATCCGCGAGTGGCGTGCGGCCGATGACGAACGGCGCCGGCAGATCTGCCGCGAGGCGCTGGCCCTGAAAGCGGGGGCCCAGGCATAGCCACAACGGCGGTGTGGGCTTGAGTATTTGCCCCGCTGTGGTAGTGTCAGGGTCTGCGTCGGTGACGCCAAGCATTTCACAAACCCCGCCCTTGGGCGGGGTTTTGCTTTATCTGCCTTTAGTAAATTGCCTGTTCAAAGGAGTCTGACTGGATCATGAGCACCAAGCCTTCCCTCATCCTCACCCGACTGGACGTGCAGCGTCTCGAGCGTCTGCTCGACAGCCTCGATGAAAGCACCCCGGGTGTGCTCGCCCTACAGGACGAGCTGGACCGCGCCGAGAACGTGGTGGGTCACGAGGAAGTCCCGGCCGGCGTGGTGACCATGAACTCCCGCGTGCACTGCCGCGAGATCGCCAGTGGCAAGGATTACCACCTGACCCTGGTGTATCCGAAGGACGCGGGCCCTGAAGGCAACGTCTCGATCCTTGCGCCGATCGGCTGCGCACTGCTCGGCCTGTCGGTGGGTGACCAGATCGACTGGCCGGCGCCGGGCGGCAAGACGCTCAAGCTCGAGCTGCTGGCGGTCGAGTATCAGCCGGAAGCGGCAGGGGACTTCGATCTCTGAGTTGATCAGGGTTCCAGCCGCGCCTGCAGCTGTTGCAGCCCATCGTTGAGTGCCTGTTCCAGCTCGCGCTTGTAGCGCAGGCAGAGGCTGGTGGACCCTTGCTCGTCCTCCAGCAGTTCGGACAGGTCGAGGTCGGTGATGTAGCAGCGGTAATTGCCGCTGCCGCGGCGCTGGCGCAGGATCTGTCGCGCGACCACGGCATACAGCTGGTCGCCATGCTCCAGTTCGGAAAACTCCTGCTGGTCGCAGTAAAGGGTGACGTGCACCTCATCGCCCGTGCCGGCCTGGAGGATCGCCTGGACTTCGAAACAGGCCTGGTTCTGGCTGTCCGCGGGTGCCGGCCTGGGTTCCAGGCTGCGCGCCTTGCCTGGGCCGGATGGCAGCAACTGGTAGTAGAGGATGTCCAGTGATGCTTGTTGCAGGCTGTCCAAGGGCAGCAAGGCATCGCGGCGCATCACCATCGCTTGCAGGAAGCGCTGCAACGGCAGCAGCAGGTGCGGCTCGTCCTGTTGCGGCAGCCGCTGCTGCCAGAGCGCGTTGTGCTCGTCGAGCACGTACAGGTCGGCCCAGCCTTCGAGCAGACGGTAGAACACCTGGATGCAGCCGGGTTGGCCCTGGGCCAGGACCAGTGGCAAGTCGTGGTCCTGCAGGGCGTGGGTGTCCAGGTGCAATGGGCTGTAGCTGCTGCGCTCCTCGCCGAGCGCCGCCAGTACGGCGTCGTGGTCGGCGAGGCTGGCCAGGGTGACCTGCCCGGGCTGCAAGTCGAGGATGTGGGTGTGCTGGGCCACCTGTAGCAAATAACGGTGATTCAGGCCTTGATCGAGCAGCAGTTGCACGGTGTCGAAAATCTCCTCGACCCGCTGGCTGATGGCTTGGGCGCGGTTGTGGCAATAGCAGCGCACCCGCACCCGCGGGCGATGGCTGCGCTGGCCCAGACTGTTGAGGAAGTCGCGCAGGCAGCGCACCAGCGCATGCTCGCCGTCGTAGCGCTGGACCAGCACCTCGTTCCAGCTGTTGAGGGTGATCTGGTCGAGGGTCAGTACCAGGTTCTCGCGCACCCCGGCGTAGCTCAGCGAGTCGGTGCGCTCGGTGGTCATCAGGATGTTCAGGTCGCGGTGATGACGCAGCGGGTCGACGCCGACATTCACCAGCAGCAGGATCTCGTCGGCCACGCTCGGCTGCAGTAGGCGCACCTCGCTGACTGTCTCCAGAGGCAGGGGAATGCTCTGCTGCAGGCTGCCGATCAGGTTGAACAGCTCGAACTCGCTCAGGTCGCTGGCGCCCGGGTGCAAGGCCAGGCGCGTGCTGCTGTCGATCACGCCATTGCGGTGGGCCCAGGTGAGCAGTTCGAGCAGTTCGCGGCAGCGCTTGATCGGGCTGAAGTGCTCCCACTCGTGTACGCCCAGGTTGCCGTTGTACAGCCCCCAGTGGTGTGTGCCCGGTTCCTTGCGGTTGGGTGATTGCACCAAGGTGAGGGTGTCCTCGGCCAGGTCCGGGGCGATGCCGGGGTTGATCACCTCGATCTTGCCGGCACGGCGCTCGAAGGCGGCGTAGAGGCGGCGGCCAAGCACATTGAGGTCACGCTGGTCGGCCCGGCTGTTGGCGTTCTGCTGGCGGGCAAACTGGGTCAGGAAGCGATAGCTGTGGTTCAGCTCGGCCACCAGTTCGCGACGCTCGACGGCCACCTGGCGTACTTTCCACTGGCTGCGGCTATCCAGCAGCGCCAGTTGGCGCTCGTCCCAGCCCCATTCCTCGGTCAGGCGCCCCAGCAACTGTCGCTGCCAGCCCCCGCTGCGGCTGCGACCCAGGTCGCCGAGTTTCTTGTTCACCTTCAGATACAGGCTGCGCCGCACCAGTTCCAGGCGTGCCGGCTCGTCACGCAGGAGCAGGTAGCGCTCGATGCGGCGGTAGACCATCACATAGGGGTCGAGCTCATCCAGGTCCAGCTGGTTGGCGAACACGGCCTGCTTGTAGTCCAGGCTCAGGCAGCGCACCTGCGGGTGTTCGCTGGCGTAGGCCTCGGTGAGCAGCAGCTTGAGCAGCGACTTGTAGGGTGAGTCGATGCCCTTGAACAGCTGCCACAGCCCGGCGCCGACGAACTCGCCCGACGGGATATGCGCCAGGTGGCCGAGGTCGAGGTCGTCCTGGGCACGGATGAAGCGCTTGGACAGCAGGGTCTGGGTATAGTCGCGGTAGTTGAGCTCCTGGTACACCGGTACCAGCCACCACAGTGGCGTGCGCCCGGCCAGCCAGATGGCGGTGCGGTAGAACTCGTCGAGCAGCAAGTAATGCTGGGTGGTGCCGCAGTCGTCGGAGCTTAGCTGGCTGTCGCGCTCGCCCTGGACGAAGCCCCGGGGTTCGATCAGGAAGAAATGGGCTTCGGCGCCCTGGCTGGCCGCCCAGCTTTCGAGCAACTGGCACTTGCGTCGCAGGTCGGCCACGGCCTGCTCGTCCAGGTCCGGTGCATGGCACACCCACAGGTCCATGTCGCTCTGTTCGGCCTGGGCCAGCGTGCCGAGGCTGCCCATCAGGAACAGGCCATGGATCGGCTGCGGCGGCTTGCCGTGGCGTGGCTTGTAGGTGAACGAGCGGGTCAGGCGCTGGGCTTCGGCGAGCAGCTCGTCGTCGGGCTCGAAACCGGAGACACCGGCGGGGGTGGTGCCGGAAACATAGCCTGGCAGCAGCGGATGATTGACGTGGAAGAACAGCGGCAGCAGCGTGAGGACCTGCTGCTGGCGCGTGGATAACCCTTCCATCGCCCGTGCCAGACGGCCCTGGTTGATCTTCAGGAAGCGCGCGCGCAGCTTGGCCAGCTCCTTGCGGTCGATGCCTTGTTCCAGGTCGGGGCGGATTTCGTGGGGGTGGTTCATTGCGCGCTCAGGCAGGCTGGGGAAGCACTGGCGAGTTTAGCCTGAGTGGCGCGGTCGGATAAGGGGTTGCTGGCTTTTTGACGTCAGATTCGTAACGCCTGTGCAAGCCATCGACGGTAAGCCCGCTCCTGCAGGTCTGCCGAGCTGCAGGAGAGGGAGCAGGGGTTCAGGCCGGCTGGGCGGATTTCGATTTGAGGATGGTCAGCAAAAGCCGGACGCTTTCAGCGGCATCGTTACCGAGGCTGGTGAGGTAACCGCCATCGGGTTGGTCGGTGAGCCCTTTGTCATGCAGGCGCTTGGCGGCGGCGACCAGGGCGGGGGAGGCGTCGCTGCTAACCTTGATGCCTTCCTGGTGGTTGTCCAGGTTGAACTGGGAAAGAACTTCCAGTTCGGCGATCAGTTCGGGGGTAAAAGGCATGGGCAACTCCTGACTTCGAGACAAGGATGGAAGTCAGGAGTGTAGTCACGCTTATTCGATGTCGCCTTGATCCGACTCAGGTGGCAGCTCCGGCAGGGCGCGCAGGGCGGTTTCGTACCACTCGGTATCGAACGGGCGATCTTCGTCGAGCATGGCGTCGATCTCGATGGCCAGCACGTGAGCCATGAGGTTGAGGATGTCCTCACGCTCGTAGCCGACCAGGGTCAGCTTGTTGAAGGTGGCCTTGGCGGCTGGCGGCTCGCCGCTTTCGATCTGGTTCTCGATCGCCTGGGTCAGGGTGGCCTCGGCGAAGTCTTCTTCATCATTGCTGTCGATGTCTTGGGGTTCGCTCATGGCGGTGCTCCTGTGGTGAGGCGCACAGTGTGCCATGCCTGCGCTGGCAATGCCCGGCCATCAGCGCCGGGCATGGCACTGGCCAAGGGTGGGTAAGGGAGCTATAACAGCCGGGCCAACCCCATACGGCCTTGGAGGCTGTCTCAATGCTCAAGCTTCATGGATTCGCGGTCAGCAACTACTACAACATGGTCAAGCTGGCCTTGCTGGAGAAAGGCGTGCCCTTCGAAGAGGTGCCGTTCTTCGGCGGCCAGTTGCCTCAAGCCCTGGCCATCAGCCCCCGTGGCAAGGTGCCGGTGCTGCAGACCGAGCACGGTTTCATCAGCGAGACCGGGGTCATCCTCGACTACATCGAGCAGACCCAGCCGGGCAAGGCGCTGCTACCGGCCGATGCCTTCGGGCAGGCCAAGGTGCGCGAGCTGCTGCGGGAAATCGAGCTGTATATCGAGTTGCCGGCGCGTACCTGCTACGCCGAGGCGTTCTTCGGCGCGGCAGTCGAGCCACTGATCAAGGAGCGGGCGCGGGCCGACCTGCTGGCGGGTTTTGCCACCCTCAAGCGCAATGGCAAGTTCGCGCCTTATGTGGCCGGTGAGCAGCTGACCATCGCCGACCTGATGTTCTGTTTCTCGGTCGACCTGGCCTGTGCGGTGGGCAAGAAGGTGTTGAACATCGACTTCCTGGCGGATTTCCCGGAAGCGAAGGCGCTGTTGCAGTTGCTGGGCGAGAACCCGCACATGGCGCGGATCGTGGCTGACAAGGATGCGGCGATGCCGGCGTTCCTCGAAATGGTCAAGAGCAAGCGCTGACTGGAATCGGGGCCGCAAAGCGGCCCCAGATTGCTTAGCGCGAAGCCAGCAGTGCCTGGCCGCGAGCCACTGCCGCGCGCACCTGCGCCGGTGCGGTGCCGCCGATGTGGTTACGGGCGTTGACCGAGCCTTCCAGCGTCAGCACGGCAAACACGTCCTGCTCGATCTGGTCGCTGAACTGGCGCAGCTCTTCCAGGCTCATCTCGGCCAGGTCCTTGCCGGTGTCGACGCCATATTTCACCGCGTGGCCGACGATCTCGTGGCAGTCACGGAACGGCAGGCCGCGGCGCACCAGGTAGTCGGCCAGGTCGGTGGCGGTGGAGAAGCCGCGCAGGGCCGCCTCGCGCATGATCGCGTGCTTGGGCTTGATCGCCGGGATCATGTCGGCGAAGGCGCGCAGCGAGTCGCGCAGGGTGTCGGCGGCGTCGAACAGCGGCTCTTTATCTTCCTGGTTGTCCTTGTTGTAGGCCAGCGGCTGGCCTTTCATCAGGGTCAGCAGGCCGGTCAGGGCGCCGAACACGCGGCCACTCTTGCCACGCACCAGCTCCGGTACGTCGGGGTTCTTCTTCTGCGGCATGATCGAGCTGCCGGTGCAGAAGCGATCAGGCAAGTCGATGAACTGGAATTGCGCGCTGGTCCACAGCACCAGCTCTTCGGAGAAGCGCGACAGGTGCATCATGGCGATGCTGGCGGCGGCGCAGAATTCGATGGCGAAGTCGCGGTCCGAGACGCCGTCCAGCGAGTTGCCGGCCACGGCTTCGAAGCCCAGCAGCTTGCAGGTCAGCTCGCGGTCGATCGGGTAGGTGGTGCCGGCCAGCGCGGCGCTGCCCAGGGGCATGCGGTTGGCGCGCTTGCGGCAGTCGACCAGGCGCTCGTAGTCGCGGCTGAGCATTTCGAACCAGGCCAGCAGGTGGTGGCCGAAGGTAACCGGCTGTGCGGTCTGCAGGTGGGTGAAGCCGGGCATGATGGTCTCGGCTTCACGCTCGGCCTGCTCCAGCAGGCCCTTTTGCAGGCGGGTGATCTCGGCCAGGATCAGGTCGATCTCGTCACGCAGCCACAGGCGGATGTCGGTGGCCACCTGGTCGTTGCGGCTACGACCGGTGTGCAGCTTCTTGCCGGTGATGCCGATGCGATCGGTCAGGCGCGCTTCGATGTTCATGTGCACGTCTTCCAGGTCGACGCGCCAGTCGAAGGTGCCGGCCTCGATCTCACCCTGGATGGTCTTCAGGCCATCGATGATGGTGTCGCGCTCGGCGTCGCTGAGTACGCCGACCTGCGCCAGCATGGTGGCGTGGGCGATCGAACCCATGATGTCGTGGCGGTACAGGCGCTTGTCGAAATCGACCGAGGCGGTGAAGCGGGCGACGAAGGCGTCGACGGGCTCACTGAAGCGGCCGCCCCAGGACTGATTGGTCTTGTCGGTGCTCATGGATTCACTCGTTGAAGGCGTGAACGGAAAAGTGGCGCCGATCATAGCAGGGTTGCGCCCGCCGCCGCAGGGCGCTGGTCGCGAGAATCGTCCGGTAACAAGGGGGTGCGGCATATTCAACGATTGAACGGCAGTGTTCCACGGAGCGTCTACAGTTGGACAAAGGACTGGCGGTGAATCTGCCAGGACAGTGAATCTTTGGCCTTCGCACCGGTCTGTAGCGTGACCGCGTTTCGGTCGCCCCACACTTGTCTACGCTATACCCGTGCGAGACTCACTCAGGAATCCAGCGCAATTATGAATGTCCTGATCGTTGATGATGAACCCCAGGCCCGCGAGCGCCTGAGCCGGCTGCTTGGCGAGCTGGAGGGTTACACCGTGATGGAGCCCAGCGCCACCAACGGCGAGGAGGCCCTGACCCTGATCGAAAGCCTCAAGCCCGACGTGGTGGTGCTGGACATCGGCATGCCGGGCCTCGATGGCCTGCAGGTCGCCGCCCGGCTGTGCGAGCGCGAATCGCCGCCGGCGGTGGTGTTCTGCACCGGCGACGACGAATACGGCAGCGAAGCGTTCAGGGACAGCACCCTGAGCCATGTCGAGAAACCCATCCAGCCCCCGGCGCTGCGCGATGCCCTGCGGCGTGCCGAAAAGCCCAATCGCGCCCAGCTGGCGGCGCTGACCCGCCCCGCAGGCGACACCGGCGGAGGCCCGCGCAGCCATATCAGTGCCCGTACGCGCAAGGGCATCGAGTTGATCCCCATTCCCCAGGTCATCTATTTCATCGCCGACCACAAGTACGTCACCTTGCGCCACGAGGCAGGCGAAGTGCTGCTCGATGAACCACTCAAGGCACTGGAAGACGAGTTCGGCGAGCGTTTCGTGCGTATTCACCGCAACGCGCTGGTTGCCCGTGAGCGCATCGAGCGGCTGCAGCGCACGCCGCTGGGGCATTTCCAGCTCTACCTGAAGGGGCTCGAGGGCGATGCCCTGACCGTCAGCCGGCGGCATGTGGCCGGGGTGCGCAAGATGATGCAGTCCTTGCACTGAAACCCTTTGACTGCGTGGGAGCGGCGATGCGGCGACCCGACGTGCCCCGCGATGAGGTGTAATGCCCGCCATCGCAATCGCGGGTCAAGCCGCTCCCGCGTGGCGCTTTGCTGATCTGAATCTGCGGGCACACCCGGAGGAGCTGTTATCATCGGCGGCATTTCTCTGGTTCGGGGCGTTTCATGTCCACTCGCGAAATCCGCATTGCCACCCGTAAAAGTGCCTTGGCCCTGTGGCAGGCCGAATACGTCAAAGCCCGCCTGGAACAGGCGCACCCAGGCCTCGTCGTGACCCTGGTGCCCATGGTCAGCCGTGGCGACAAGCTGCTCGACGCGCCGCTGGCGAAGATCGGCGGCAAGGGCCTGTTCGTCAAGGAGCTGGAAACCGCCCTGCTCGACAACGAAGCCGACATTGCCGTGCATTCGATGAAGGACGTGCCCATGGACTTCCCCGAAGGCCTGGGCCTGTACTGCATCTGTGAACGTGAAGACCCGCGCGATGCCTTTGTTTCCAATACCTTCGCAAGCCTCGAAGCCCTGCCGGCCGGCAGTGTGGTTGGCACTTCGAGCCTGCGTCGCCAGGCGCAATTGCTGGCGCGTCGGCCCGATCTTCAGATCCGCTTCCTGCGCGGCAACGTCAATACCCGCCTGGCCAAGCTCGATGCCGGCGAATACGACGCCATCATCCTCGCTGCCGCCGGCCTGATCCGCCTCGGCTTCGAGGACCGCATTACCGCCTCCATCAGTGTCGATGACAGCCTGCCGGCTGGTGGCCAGGGCGCGGTGGGGATCGAATGCCGTAGCGCTGATACCGAGATTCATGCCCTGCTGGCGCCGCTGCACCATACCGACACCGCTGACCGGGTGGTGGCCGAGCGTGCCCTGAACAAGCGCCTCAATGGTGGCTGCCAGGTGCCGATCGCCTGCTACGCGGTGCTTGAAGGCGAACAGCTGTGGCTGCGTGGCCTGGTTGGCCAGCCCTCCGGTGGCACCTTGCTGGTGGCCGAAGCCCGTGCTGCACGCGTGGATGCCGAGGCCCTGGGCGTACAGGTCGCCGAAGACCTGCTGGGGCAGGGCGCCGAGGCGATCCTCAAGGAAGTCTACGGCGAGGCCGGCCACCCGTGAGCCCCTGGCGCCTGCTGCTGACCCGCCCTGAAGAGGACTGTGCGGCACTGGCGCAGACGCTGGCCGACGCGGGTATCGCCAGCGCCAGCCTGCCGTTGCTGGTGATCGAGGCGCTCGCGCCGGACCCGGCGCAGATGCAGCACCTGCGGACGATCGCCGAGGCTCAGGCCATCATCGTGGTCAGCAAGCCGGCGGCCCGCCTGCTGCTGGACCAGCTCGCCCAGGCGGGAGTGACGCCGCCTTGCGCAGGTTGGTTCACGGTAGGTGAGGCGACGGCGCGAATTCTTCAGGAGCATGGGCTGCAAGTGGCCTCTCCAGCGGCCGGTGACGACAGCGAGGCCTTGCTCGGGCTGCCCGCCTTGCGCGAGGCTATTGCCGCGTCACCGAGGCCTCGCGTCCTGATCGTGCGCGGCGTCGGAGGTCGTGAACTGTTGGCAGAGCGTCTTGCCGAGCAAGGTGCTAGTGTCGATTATCTGGAATTGTATCGCCGCTGCCTGCCCGACTACCCTGCCGGAACCCTCGCCCGACGCATCGATGGGGAACGCCTCAATGGCCTGGTGGTCAGCAGTGGGCAGGGACTGGAACACTTGCATCGTCTTGCGGGTGCGGACTGGCCGCGGTTTTCCCGATTGCCGCTGTTCGTGCCCAGCCCGCGGGTAGCCGAACAGGCCCGGGCACTCGGGGCGCTGGATATTGTGGATTGCCGTGGCGCCAGCGCCGCGGCCTTGCTGGCAGCCGTGCAGCGAACCGCTGCGCCTGCCCCTTAAGGCGCTAAGCTAGAGAGCGATGCGCCACCATGCAAAGGATGGATACGTGAGCGAAACTGTCTTGTCCAACACCGAACAGCCCTCGGCGCCCGAAGCGCCGGAACCCACCCCCGCCAAGCCCGCCCGACGCTCCGGCAACGGCTTGGCGCTGCTGGCCCTGCTGCTGGGCGCTGCAGGCGTCGCGGTCGGCGGCTGGGGCGTCTGGCAGGTTCGCCAGCTGCAAGGCAGCGAGCAAGGCCAGGGCGAACACCTGCAAGCCCTCAACCAGCGCGCCGACGCGCTGCAGCAGCGCGAGCAGCAGCTCAGCGCGCAACTGGCCAGCCTGCCGGCAGCCAGCGAACTGGAAGACCGCCGTCGCCTTGTGGCGCAACTGCAGGGCGACCAGCAGCGTCTGAGCCAGCGCCTGGAGACCGTACTGGGCGAAAGCCGCAAGGAATGGCGCCTGGCCGAGGCTGAGCACTTGCTGCGCCTGGCCACCCTGCGCCTGTCGGCATTGCAGGACATCACCAGCGCCAAGGCGTTGGTCGAGGGCGCCGATGAAATTCTTCGTGAGCAGAGCGACCCAGGTGCCTTCGCCGCCCGCGAGCAGTTGGCACGCAGCCTGGCGACGCTTTCCAGCACCCAGCAGCCGGACCGTACCGGCCTGTTCCTCAAGCTCGCCGCGCAGCGCGAGCTGGTCCAGCAGCTCAGCGCCCAGTCGCCCGAGTTCGACAGCCAGGCCGACGCCATGGGCGCCCTGACCGCCGATGGCGACGGCGCCAGCCGTTGGTCTCAGTGGTGGGCGGAAATTTCCAAGTACTTCCAGATCGAGTTCAATGCCGACGACAACGTCCGCCCGCTGCTGTCCGGCCAGTCGCTCAACCAACTGCGCCTGGCGCTGAGCCTGACCATCGAACAGGCGCAGTGGGCGGCGCTCAATGGCGAAGCCAAGGTCTACACCCAGGCCCTGGACGATGCGCGCAGCGTGTTGCTGGCCAACT
This sequence comes from Pseudomonas sp. FG36, assembly GCF_057809275.1. Lineage (NCBI taxonomy): Bacteria > Pseudomonadati > Pseudomonadota > Gammaproteobacteria > Pseudomonadales > Pseudomonadaceae > Pseudomonas > Pseudomonas sp. FG36. The sequence goes on along the minus strand of NZ_JBMDJQ010000027.1, from coordinate 61,032 downwards.
TCAACCCGGACAACCCGCAGAGCAAGGCGATGCTCGACAACCTCAACCAGCTGGCCGAACAGCCGGTGTCGGTGGTCACGCCTGACCTGAGCGAGAGCCTGGCTGCGGTGCAGGCCTATATCCAGCGTCGCCACCTGCCGGCCAACGCCGAAGGGGCCAAGCCATGAAGCGCGTCTACCTGCTGGCAGTGCTGGCGATCGTCATTGCCGCGGCGCTGGGCATCGCGATCGCCAAGCACAGCGGCTACGTGCTGATCGCCTACGGCGGCTTCCGCTACCAGTCGGGGCTGTGGGCGGCACTGGGCGCGCTGGTCGGGATCGTCCTGCTGTTGCTGCTGGTGCGTTACCTGGTCGGGCTGGTGCTGACGTCCTCCGGGGTGGTCAACCCATGGTCGCGGCGCAACCGCAGCCGGCGCAAGCGCATCGCCGTCGAGCAGGGGCAGCTGGACCTGGCCGAGGGGCGCTGGGCGAGTGCCCAGCGCCACCTGCAGCGCGCCGCCGAATCCGATCGCCAGCCACTGCTTTACTACCTCGGCGCCGCCCGTGCCGCCAACGAACTGGGCCGGGTCGAGGAGCGTGACCAGTTGCTCGAGCGCGCCCTGGAGCGCCAACCCCAGGCAGAGCTTGCCGTGGCCCTGACCCATGCCCAGTTGCAGATGGACCGCGGCGAAGGCGACGGGGCGCTGGAGGCCCTGCAGGCCATGCAGGAGCGCCATCCGCATAATGCTCAGGTGCTGCGCCTGCTGCACCGTCTGCACCTGGAGCGTGGCGACTGGCCGGCGCTTATCCGCCTGCTGCCTGACCTGCGCAAGCACAAGGTGCTGCCAGCGGCCGAACTGGCCGACCTGGAGCAGCGGGCCTGGGGCCAGAACCTGGGCCTGGCGGCGACCCGTGACGAGGACCCGCAGGCGGCGCGCCAGGCGCTCGAGCGCGCCTGGCAGCAGTTGACCAATGCCCAGCGCCAGGAGCCGCAGCTGGTGTCGGCCTATGCCGAGCAGCTGCGTCAGGTCGGCGCCCAAAGCGAGGCCGAGCAGGTGTTGCGCGGCGCGCTCAAGCGCGGCTACGAAAGCCACCTGGCCCGTTTGTACGGGCTGGTGCGCGGTGAAGATCCAGCGCGCCAGTTGCAGACGGCCGAGGGCTGGCTGAAGGAGCACCCGCAGGACCCTAGCCTGTTGCTTACCCTGGGCCGCCTGAGCCTGCAGAATCGCCTGTGGGGCAAGGCCCGTGACTACCTGGAGAGCAGCCTGCGCATTGAGCGCAATCCAGAGGCTTGCGCGGAGCTGGCGCGGCTGTTGGCCGGGCTTGGCGAGACCGAGCGCAGCAACCAGCTGTTCCAGGAAGGCTTGGGGCTGCTGGATGAACGTCTGCTGGCGTTGCCGCTGCCGGAGGGGGTTCGGGCCTGAGGGGGCCTGGATTCGCCCCACGCAGCGCACATTGCCCTCGTGGGGCGGCGCCTGGCACCGGCTTTGCGGGTGATCGCGGGAAAACCGCTCCAGCAGGGGCGGTGCGTAGCCTTGGGATGTGCAGGTAAAGGGCGCTGAATTTTCCTTCGCTCGTGTCGGAATGTTCCCACTTTCCGTGAAAATGATTCCCTATCCATTCAGCGACTTGTCTGTGCTGTAGCGACTTGATACAAAGCGCCCCTTTCCTCTACCGTTTCAAACCACATCTCTTCTTTTCGGATCACCTTCGCCCATGTCGCTGGCCTGCCTGCGCAGCTTTTTCTTTCCCGCCTTCCTGGCCGCCGTCGCTGTGCTGGTGGCGTCGTTTCGCCTCGAGAACGTGGTCGGCCTCGACCCTTGCGCGCTGTGCTTCAGCCAGCGGCTGATGTTGGGGCTCTATGCACTGGCTTGCCTGGCCGCGGTCATCCACGCCGGTCAGCAGCGCTTGCCTGCCTGGCTGGCCTTGGGGTTCTCGGTTGCCGGCGCATTGCTGGCCGGTCGGCATGTCTGGTTGCAGGCCGAGCCGTTGCCGGTCAGCGGTTGCCATCTGCCGCTGGCGCACCTGATGGAGCGCCCATGGGGCGAGATCCTGCGAACCTTCCTGTTGGGCAGCCCGGACTGCGTGTCGATCAACTGGAGCTTTCTCGACCTGACCCTGCCTGAATGGAGCCTGCTGGCGTTTCTGTTGCTGGCCGCGCAACCGCTGTCGTGGCTGGTGGTGTATCGATTGCGCCACGGCGCGGTGGCTTGATCCAGCGCAACGAGCCGGGGATTGCGCGACCAGTGGTGGCCGGCAGAGGGATTAAACGCTTGTATGAACTTAGTGTGCTGCGTACCTTGATGGGCAGGTCGCGCGGGAATAATCTCCCAGCACGCATACCGAAAATACAACTGCTCGATGCCGTTTGCTGATGTCACCTTTGTGCCACGGTGTTGTGTCGCGAGGTGCAGCGGCATCTACCCAGAAGGGAAGAGATCGCCATGCTCGATAGTTGCCAGAACGCCCAGGAACGCTGGGGCGGTGTTCACAAGCTGATCGATCGTTGGCTGGAGGAGCGCCAGGAGCTGGTGCAAGCCTTCCGCGCCCTGCGCGATGCCAAGCCGGCGTTTGCCGACAAAGAGAAGAACCGCGATTTCTGCGCGGTGCTGGTGGACTATGTCTCGGCCTGGCATTTCGAAGTCAGCGAGCAATTGGTCAGTGAAGCCAAGGCATTTGGTGATACCGGTGCATTGGAACTGGCAAAACAGATCAACCCACGCATCGATGACAGCACCCAGATCGCCCTGGCTTTCAATGACCATTGCGAGAAAGGCGAGTGCAGGGATACCGAGCGTTTTGCCGAGAAGCTGGCCAAGCTCGGCGGCCTGCTGCACGAGCGCTTCGAACTGGAAGATTGCCTGATCGAGGTGTTGCACAACGCCCACAAGCAAGAAGACGCGGTGCAGGCCTGATTCAGTCGGCCACGTCCAGCAGTTCGATCTCGAACACCAGTGGGGTATAGGGTGCGATCAGATCACCCGCACCGTCGGCGCCGTAGGCTTGCGCCGACGGGATCACCAGGCGCCATTTGGCCCCCGCTTTCATTCGTGGCAGCGCCACCTGCCAGCCCTCGATCACCGAGTCCAGCTTGAACCACTGCGGTTGCAGGTTTTGGTCGAACACCGTGCCATCCGGCAACTTGCCCACATATCTCACTTGCACGCGGCCATCGGCCTTGGCCTGCGCACCGCTGCCGCTGGCCAGTTCGCTGTAGAGAATGCCCTCGGGCAACTCACGTACCCCGGCCTTGGCCCGCTCACCCGCGATAAAGCGTTTTTCGGCCTCCACCAGCTTGTCCACCTGGGCCTGCTCGGCGGCGGCGTTGGCTTGTGTTTCGTGCTGCTCGAGGATGGCCTGCATGCGTGACTTGGCGATCCGTGGTGGCTCGCCCTGGTAGGCTTGGCGCAGCCCTTCGACCAGTGCGTCGAGCTGCAGGCCGGGTACTTCCTGACGCAGCCGTTCACCGAGGCTGGCGCCCAGGCTATAGGCCAGGTCGCTGTCGTTGGCGGGGGCGGTCTCGGCATTGGCCAGGGAGAGCGGTGTCACCAGGCACAGGCCGAGAATCAGATAACGAGGCATGGAGGTCTCCTGCGGCAATGAGCGCGAAGTATGCCAGCGTTGTTGGCCCCAGATGTGTAAATATCGGCACTGCACTAATGGGCAACTACACTTGTTTCCAGCTGCAAGACAACAACTTTGCCCAGGCATGCAACGCGGCGCTACTGAGACTGTCAACATGCCCTAGCGGCGGTAGCAGCAGAAGCATAGTATGAGCCGCACTCTCGTCAGCCAGGAGGTAAACCATGTCGGCCAAAAAGAAGCCAGTAAGTACGCCGTTGCACCTGCTCCAGCAACTTTCGGGCAGCCTGCTCGAACATTTGGAAGATGCCTGCTCCCAAGCGCTGGCGGATGCCGAGAAACTCTTGGCCAAGTTGGAAAAACAACGTGGCAAGGCCCAGGAGAAATTGCACAACGCCCGCCTGAAGTTGCAGGACGCCGCCAAGGCCGGTAAAGCCAAGGCACAAGGCAAGGCGCAAAAAGCCGCGGGTGAACTTGAACACTTGCTCGATTCGCTCAAGGATCGCCAGGCGCAGACCCGTACTTACATCCAGCAACTCAAGCGCGATGCCCAGGAAAGTCTGAAACTGGCCCAGGGTGTAGGCAAGGTCCGCGAGGCGGCTGCCAAGGCCTTGGACTCGCGTACTGCGGCACCGAAAGCCGCGGCGAAACCTGCAGCCAAACCAGCGGCCAAACCTGCTGCCGCCAAGGCCCCGACGAAGACCGCCGCCGCGAAACCTGCCGCCAAGCCAGCGGCCAAACCAGCTACCGCCAAGGCACCGGCGAAGGCTGCCGCCGCGAAACCTGCTGCCAAGCCAGCGGCTAGACCGGCTGCCGCCAAGGCACCGGTGAAGACTGCAGCTGCGAAGCCTGCCGCCAAGCCAGCGGCCAAACCGGCTGCCGCCAAGGCACCAGCGAAGACTGCCGCCGCGAAACCTGCCGCCAAGCCAGCGGCTAAACCGGTTGCCGCCAAGGCACCGGCGAAAGCCGCCGCCGCGAAGCCTGCAGCCAAGCCTGCAGCCAAACCGGTTGCTACCAAGGCACCTGTGAAGACCGCAGCCGCCAAACCAGCGGCAAAACCAGCGGCCAAGCCTGCTGCCGCCAAGGCCCCGGCCAAGCCCGCAGCAACCCGGCCCGCCGCGAAACCGGCAGTCAAGCCAGCAGCCAAACCAGCCGTTGCCAAAGCCCCAGCCAAGCCTGCCGAAAGCAAGCCAGCCACTCCGGCCGCCAACACCACCCCGGCGCCTGCGACCAGCGCGACCGCGCCTGCGGCCACCGGCACCCCGGCTCAGTCGCCGACTTCGGCGTCCTGAAGCCCACGGGCCGCGACGCGCAGCTGATGCAGCGCGTCGTGGTTCCTGGCCGGTTCTGGCGCTAGCCAAGCCAGCCAGTCCGGCGCCGCGTCCGCTTGCGCCGGCCACTCTCGCGCCAACGCCTCCAGGCGTTCCAGCAAGGTGCGTTCAGCCTGCAGTTCCAGAGCTTTCACCTGCTCACGCATCACGCTCAGTTGCGGGTCGGCCAGCGCGTGTTCGCGCCATTGCCGGCGCAGGGCGCGTAACGGCATCACAACGTCGCGCTGCCAGGGCCGGGACAGCGCCAGCAGGGTGGCAATCCGTTGTTCGTCGGGGGCTATGCCGCGGGCCTGCAGCCAGGTGCCGCAAAGCAGCAGGCAGACATCGCCGCCCAGTTCCTGGAGGGCCAGACAGGCCGCCTCGACACCCGGCCGGGCATAGAGGGCCAGGGCATGATTCCACAGGTCGGTGTGCATGGTTTCACTCGCGCCAGTGATCGGGGAAGCTGGTAGACTCCGCGACCATCATGATCAGACTATCGAACCTCACTTTACAGCGTGGTCCCCAGCGCCTGCTAGAAGGCGCCGAGATGACCCTGCACACCGGCCACAAGGCCGGCCTGATCGGTGCCAACGGTGCCGGCAAATCCAGCCTGTTCGCCTTGCTGCGCGGCGAGCTGTCGCCCGATGCCGGTGACTGCCAGCTGCCCGGCGACTGGCGCATCGCCCACATGCGCCAGGAGGTCGATACCCTCGACCGTATCGCCGTGGACTATGTCCTCGATGGTGACGTGCGCCTGCGCAAGGTCCAGGCCGAACTGGCCGCCGCCGAACAGGCCCACGATGGCACTGCCTTGGCGCGCCTGCACAGTGAACTGGACAGTGCCGACGGCTACACCGCTGATGCCCGCGCCCGCAAGCTGCTGGCCGGCCTTGGCTTCAGCAACGAGCAGATGGACCGCCGCGTCGGCGACTTCTCAGGTGGCTGGCGGATGCGCCTGAACCTGGCCCAGGCCCTGATGTGCCCGTCCGACCTGCTGCTGCTCGACGAGCCCACCAACCACCTGGATCTCGACGCCATCCTCTGGCTGGAGGATTGGCTCAAGGGCTACCCGGGCACGCTGCTGCTGATCTCCCACGACCGCGACTTCCTCGATGCCGTGGTCGACCATGTGCTGCACGTCGAACAGCGCAAGCTCAATCTCTACAAGGGCGGCTACAGCGCCTTCGAGCGCACCCGCGCCGAACGCCTGGCGCAACAGCAGCAGGCCTACGAGAAGCAGCAGGCGCAGCGCGCGCACATGGAAAAGTACATCGCCCGCTTCAAGGCCCAGGCTACCAAGGCCCGTCAGGCGCAGAGCCGGATCAAGGCCCTGGAACGCATGGAGGAGCTGTCGGCGGCCCACGTCGACTCGCCTTTCGACTTCGTCTTCCGTGAGTCGGAGAAGATCTCCAGCCCCCTGCTCGACCTGTCCGAAGGCCGTCTGGGCTATGGCGACAAGGCCATCCTCGAGAAGGTCAAGCTGCAGCTGGCGCCGGGTGCGCGCATCGGCCTGCTCGGCCCCAACGGCGCGGGCAAGTCGACCCTGATCAAGAACCTCGCCGGTGAGCTGCAGCCATTGTCCGGGCGCCTGGTGCGTGGCGAAAACCTCGCCGTCGGCTACTTCGCCCAGCATCAGCTCGACTCGCTGGACGACAAGGCCAGCCCGTTGCTGCACCTGCAACGCATCGCACCGGGCGAGCGTGAGCAGACCCTGCGCGACTTCCTTGGTGGTTTCGACTTCCACGGCAACCGTGTCGACGAGCCGGTGGTCAACTTCTCCGGTGGCGAGAAGGCCCGCCTGGCCCTGGCGCTGATCGCCTGGGAGCGCCCGAACCTGTTGCTGCTCGACGAACCGACCAACCACCTGGACCTCGAGATGCGCCTGGCGCTGACCATGGCGTTGCAGGAGTTCGCGGGTGCCGTGGTAGTGGTCTCCCACGACCGTCACTTGCTCAAGAGCACCACCAACGACTTCCTGCTGGTGGCCGACGGCAAGGTCGACACCTTCGATGGCGACCTGGACGACTACAGCCGCTGGCTGGTCGAGTTCCGCCAGCGCAACGCGCCGGTGAGCAGCACGCCGGCCAACCCGGACAAGACCGACAAGAAAGCCCAGCGCCAGGCGGCCGCGGCCCTGCGCCAGCAGTTGGCGCCGCACAAGAAGGCGGCCGACAAGTTGGAGACCGAGCTCAACCAGGTGCACAAGGACCTGGCCGAGGTCGAGACCGCCCTGGGCGACGGTGGCGTGTACGAGGCCGCGCGCAAGGACGAACTGCGCGACCTGCTGGCCCGCCAGACCAAGCTCAAGCAACGCGAAGGCGAGCTTGAGGAGGCCTGGATGGAGGCCCTGGAAACCCTCGAAAGCATGCAGGCCGAACTCGAGGCGCTGTCCTGATGGAGGAGCTGCGCTCGCTGTTGCCGGGGCAGTGGATGGACTCGATGTGGCTGGGGCTGCAGATTCTGCTGATCCTGATCGCCGCGTTCGTCCTGCAGCGCATGGTCGCTCGCGGGTTGAGAAGCCTGGGCGAGCGCTACCCGTTGCCACACGAACTGATGGTGCCGGTGCGCGGCGCCTTGCGCTGGCTGATCATGGGCAGCGCGCTGCTGTTCGTGCTTGAGCGCCTGGGTGTATCGGCCACGGTGCTGTGGACCGCGCTGTCGGGCTTCGTCGCGGTGGCGGCGGTGGCGTTCTTCGCTATCTGGAGCGTGCTGTCCAACCTGCTGTGCGCGGTGCTGATCTTCACCGTCGGGCCGTTTCGTATCGGCGATGTGGTCGAGTTGGTCGACACCCTCGACAAGCCAGGGGTGAAGGGTCGGGTGATCGCCATCAACCTGCTGTACACCACGCTGATGGAAACGCCGGAAGCGGGTGGCGCGCTGGTGCAGGTGCCCAACAGCCAGTTCTTCCAGAAAGCCGTGCGCCGTTGGCGTGGCGCCGAGGCCACCACTGCGGTCAAGCCGGAATCGATCGATACCGACTGAAGCCGCAGAATTTACTGGTTATTTTTTCGCCAGCACCGTAGCTTAACGCTTTGTAACAAATGTTCGAGCGAGGTGTGCGATGTCGATGGAAACGTGGTTGGCCTTCTTTGCCGCGTGCTGGGTGATCAGCCTGTCGCCGGGTGCCGGGGCGATCGCCTCGATGTCCAGCGGGCTGCAGTACGGTTTCTGGCGTGGTTACTGGAACGCCCTGGGCCTGCAACTGGGCCTGATCGTGCAGATCGCCGTCATCGCCGCCGGTGTCGGCGCCATCCTCGCTGCTTCCGCCACGGCCTTCCAGGTCATCAAGTGGTTCGGCGTCGCCTACCTGGTCTACCTCGCCTACAAGCAATGGCAAGCCCTGCCGATGGACATGAGCGACGAGTCCGGTGTGCGGCCTATCGGCAAGCCGCTGAGCCTGGTGTTCCGTGGCTTCCTGGTCAACGTCAGCAACCCCAAGGCGCTGGTGTTCATGCTCGCGGTGCTGCCGCAGTTCATCAACCCGCACGAGGCGTTGCTGCCCCAGTACGTGGCGATCACCGTGACCATGATCAGCGTCGACATGCTGGTGATGGCGGGTTACACCGGCCTGGCTTCGCGGGTGCTGCGCCTGTTGCGTACGCCGAAGCAGCAGAAGCGCCTGAACCGTACCTTTGCTGGACTGTTCATTGGCGCGGCGACGTTCCTGGCGACGCTGCGCCGCGCGCCGATCTGATTTGATCATCGCGGGGCCAGCTCGCTCCCACGGTTCTGGGAGCGGGCTGGCCCCGCGATTGCTTTCAGCGCTGACGATCCACCAGCCCCTTGAGCAGATCCATCGGCATCGGAAACACGATGGTCGAGCTCTTGTCCCCGGCAATCGAACCCAGCGTCTGCATGTAGCGCAGTTGCATCGCCCCCGGCTCCTTGCCCAGCATCTGCGCCGCCTGCATGAGTTTCTCCGACGCCTGCAACTCACCTTCGGCATGGATCACCTTGGCCCGCCGCTCACGCTCGGCCTCGGCCTGGCGGGCGATGGCGCGGATCATCGATTCGTTGAGGTCGACGTGCTTGATCTCGACGTTGGCCACCTTGATGCCCCAGGCGTCGGTCTGCGCGTCCAGCACTTCGCGGATATCCGAGTTCAGCTGCTCGCGCTCGGCCAGCAGTTCGTCCAGCTCGTGCTTGCCGAGCACCGCCCGCAGAGTCGTCTGGGCCAGCTGGCTGGTGGCGGCGAGGAAGTCCTCGACCTGGATGATCGCCTTCTGTGGATCGAGCACGCGAAAGTACAGCACGGCGTTGACCTTGACCGAGACGTTGTCGCGGGTGATCACATCCTGGGGCGGCACATCGAGCACCACGGTGCGCAGGTCGACGCGCACCATCTGCTGGATCCCCGGAATCAGGATGATCAGGCCCGGGCCCTTGACCTGCCAGAAGCGCCCGAGCTGGAACACCACGCCGCGCTCGTACTCGCGCAGGATGCGCAGCGCCGACAGCAGCAGTATGGCCAGCAGCACCAGCACGGCGCTGAAACCGAATTGCATGAACATCGTCTACTCTCCTTGCGCCGTGGGCGCAGTGGCGCTGACCTCCAGGGTCACGCCATGACGGGCCGTCACCCGCACGTGCTGGCCAGGTTGCAGCGGTGTCGCGCACTGCACCTGCCACTGTTCGCCCTGGGCCTGTACCGAGCCGCAGAACGGGTTGTCGGTGCGCACCTGCGTCACCGTGACCAGGCTGCCCACCAGCCCGGCATCGCCGCTGACCAGGGCGCGCCGGCGCGCTTTCAGCGCCATGCCCAGCACGCCGCCGAGCAACAGTGCCGAGAGCACCGCCAGGCTGATGATCAGCGCCAGCGGGATGCCGAAGCCGGGGGCATCGGTGTCCATCAGGATCACCGCCCCGACGACGAAGGCGACGATGCCGCCGAAGCCGACCACACCGAAGCTGGGCAGGAACGCCTCGGCGACCATGAACGCTACCCCGAGCAGGATCAACGCCACCCCGGCATGGCTCACCGGCAACAGTTGCAGGGCATACAGCGCCAGCAGCAGACAGATGCCGCCGACCACGCCGCCGACCCCGGAGCCCGGGTTCATGAATTCGAACAGCAGGCCGTACACGCCGATCATGATCAGGATCAGCGCCACGCTGGGGTTGGTGATCACTGCGAGCAGGCGGGTGCGCCAGTCCGGCAGGTGTTCGGTCACGCTGGCCTCATGGGTGCGCAGTTGCACGGTCTGGCCTGCGACGAGCAGTGACTTGCCATCGAGCTGGCGCAGCAGGTCGGGGAGGTCGTTGGCGATCAGGTCGATTACCTGCAAGCGCTGGGCTTCGCTGGCCGACAGGCTGACGGCCTCGCGCACCGCCTTCTCCGCCCAGTCGGCGTTGCGCCCACGCAGCTGGGCCAGGCCACGGATGTAGGCCGCAGCGTCATTGACCTGTTTGCGTGCCAATGCGCCTTCTTCGCTGTTCGTGGCGGGTTGTTCAGCTTTGCCGGGAGCGCCGATCTGCACTGGGGTCGCGGCGCCGAGGTTGGTCCCCGGGGCCATGGCCGCGATATGGCTGGCGTAGAGGATGTAAGTGCCGGCGCTGGCTGCCCTGGCACCACCCGGGGCGACGTAGGTGGCCACCGGCACGGGGCTGGCGAGAATGGCCTTGATGATCTGGCGCATGGCGCTGTCCAGCCCGCCGGGGGTATCGAGGCGGATCACCACCAGTTGCGCGCCTTGTGCCTGCGCCTGGTCCAGCCCACGCAGCAGATAGTCGGCGCTGGCCGGGCCGATGGCATCATCGACGCTCAACAGCCATACATTTGCGCCAGGCGCGCTCTGGCCACTCGGCACGAAGCCGAGGATCAACAGCAACAGCAGCATGCGCCAGCGCTGGGCGATCACCTGTCGTCACCTCATGCGGACCTGTCCTTGAAGTTTAGCCTTGGCTGTCGGGCCACAGCCTAAACTTGAGGATGGGGGCAAAACCGGAGGTGCATCATGCGTATGGCCAAGACCCTTCAGCAGCGCCTGGACCAGGCCAACTGCGACTACGACATCATTCCCCATCCCCATTCGGCCACCAGCCTGGAGTCGGCGCGCACGGCCGGCGTACCCGCCGAGCGGGTCGCCAAGTCAGTGATGCTCGATGACCGCCATGGCAACTTCATCATGGCCGTGCTGCCGGCCAACCGGCATCTGGACATGACCGAGGTGCGCATGACCGGCGCCTGGCAACTGACCCGCGAGAGTAACCTGCCGAGCCTGTTCGGCGATTGCGAGCGCGGCGCCATCCCGGCCCTGGGCGACGCCTACAACATTCCCATGCTGCTCGACCGGAGTCTTACCCGCCAGGGCGATGTCTACCTCGAGGCAGGTGACCACGATCATCTGATCCACATGAGCATGGAGCAATACTTGAAGCTGGTGCCGCACGCCGAAGTGCGCGAATTGAGCTGATGCTCGCAACCAACGCCGGGTTGGCGTCGTGGACGACCCGCCCGGCCCGAGGAGGAATCATGGAAGCACCGAACCATCCATTTGCCGACCTGTTCAAGCAACTGGGGCTGGCGGACGATGCCACCAGCATCGACCAGTTCATCACCACTCATTCGCCGTTGAAGAACGAGATCAAGCTGGTGGACGCACCGTTCTGGACCGAGGCGCAAAGAACCTTTTTGAAGGAAAGCATCATAGAGGACGCCGATTGGGCGGTACCCTTCGACCAACTCAACGAAGCACTGCGTCGCCCCCGCAAATAAAGCGCCGAGCGGCACCTGATGGGTGATCGGGCCGTTGCTATGCTCAGGTAAAACAAGAGGGGATGGCGCAATGAAAGATCCCTACGCACCAGGATTCTGGTGCACCGTGACGATCCTGGGCACCCTGACCGCCGGCTACTTCTACGGTATCCGGCACACCCACCAGATGAACCAGGCCGTGCAGTTTCTCTATGCCGCCGCCGCCGTTACCGCGGCGGTGGCGCTCTGCGGCCTGGCCTGGATCGCCTGGCAGCATTTGCACCTGAACAAGCGTGAGGTGGCCCAGGGGCGAACGTTACTGACCATCTGGAACACCAAGGTCGCCCTGCGCCGGGTCGAGACGGTGTTCGACCGCTACTTCTGGGGCAGTTACTGGCACTCCGGGCGCACCTTCGAGGAGGTAATGGGCGAGCTCAAGGGCACACCGTTGGAGCAAAGCCTCGACGCCCTCAAGCGCCAGTGCCGGGAGCTCGACCGCGAGGTGCACGACCACCACCATCACTGGCTGGCCAACGCCCGCGACCTGTCCAGCGTGGCCACGGCGATGGCCCGCGAGCGCTACCAGTTGGACCTGTGCGATGCCCCGGTGCGCGACGGCGGCAATACCGCCGTGCTCAATCGCGATCTGGAAGTGCTGGTGTACACCTGGTCGGCGCGCCTGCGCAGCTTCGACCATCAGCTGGACGAACTGGAGCGCGCTTACCACTAGGCGGGATCATTCGCCGCGGATGTATTGCTCGAGCTGCAGGATCAGGTTGGCCTGCTCGGCGATGGTTTCCTTCACCAGGTCGCCAATCGACAAAAGCCCCAGCAGCTTGCCGTTATCCACAACGGGCAGGTGGCGCAGATGGCGGTTGGTCATCAGGTTCATGCAGTACTCGAGGTTCTGCTTGGGCTCCACGGTGACCACCGGCGAACTCATGATTTCCCGTACCGGCGTGGCAGCCGATGAGCGCCCTTTGAGCACCAGTTTGCGGGCATAGTCGCGCTCGCTGACGATACCTACGACCTGGTCGTTTTCCATCACCGGCAATGCACCGACGTTCTTCTCCGCCAGCAGCTTCAAGGCATCCAGCACCGAGTCATCAGGGCTGATGGTGTAGACGGTCTGGTGCTGGGACTTGGCTTTGAGGATTTGTTCGACGTTCTTCATACGGGCCTCGGTGGGTGAAAAAGCGCGGTGTCGGAGTAAATAAAGCATCCGGCACGGCGCTCTGCACGGCAATGCAGGAAACGGCATCGAGGTGATTGAAAAACGTCATCGTGGCAAGGGGCCGCAATGCGGCCCCGGGTGAATCATCAAAGCTTCGGCATCTGCCCGATCCGCGCCACCATCTCGCTGACGATCTGCAGGTCGAGCATGAACTGCTCCACGGTCTTGAACTCGTTGTCGTTGTGCCCGGTGTACTTCACATCCGGCATGGCCAGGCCGAACTGCACGCCATTGGGCAGGTCGTGCACCGAGGTGGCGCCGGCGGAAGTGCCGTACTCGTGCTTCATGCCCAGGTTCTCGCTGGCCACGGCCAGCAGGGCCTTGACCCACTCGCCCTCGGGGTTGCGGTACATCGGCTCGTCCATGCTGTAGTCGAAGGCCACCTTGGTCTTGCTCTTGGCAACCCAGCTGTCGAGCTTGCCGGAGATCTCACCCTTGAGGGTGTCGAGCGACTTGCCTTTGGGAATGCGCAGGTTCACCGCCAGCTTCAGCGCCTTGTCATCCAGGCCGACGAAGGTCAGCGAGGTGGTCAGCGGGCCCATGAAGTCGTCCTTGAAGCCCACGCCAAGCTTGTTGCCTAGGTAGTCCAGGCCCCAGTTGTCGGCGGCGTAGCGGGCGGCGTCGGTGATGTGGTTGTGCTTGAGCGGCACGTCCTTGCCCAGGCCGTTGAGGAAGTCGAGCATGCGCGCCACCGGGTTGACCCCGGACTCGGGCTCGGAGGAGTGCGCCGAAACGCCGGTCACGGTCAGCAGCACCTGCTTGCCGTCGACCTTGGCATCGATGCTGAAGTCACCACCATGGCGCTTGACGTAGGCCGCGCCGGCTTTTTCCAGGGCCTTGGCCAGTTCGGCCGGCTTGTCGCCGGTCAGGGTCGCTACCGAGCTGCCGGGGATCTGGTTGGTGGCCAGGCCGCCGGTGAGGTTGATCACCTCGGCGCCTTTGCCATCACCGGGACGCTTGGCGAAGGTGGCCATGACGGTGCCATAGCCCTTCTCGGCGATCACTACCGGGTAGCCGCCGTCCAGCGCCAGGTTGTAGTCAGGGGTGGCGTTGCGTTCGAAGTAGTAGGGGATGGCATCACCGGTGGTTTCCTCGGTGGTGTCCACCAGCAGCTTGAACTGGCGCGCCAGCGGCAGCTTTTCGTCCTTGGCTACTTTCAGCGCGTAGAGCGCGACGACGATGCCGTTCTTGTCGTCCTCGGTGCCGCGGCCGTACATGCGGTCACCCACCAGGGTGACCTTGAACGGGTCGAGCTTGGTGCCGTCCTTGAGCTTCCAGTTTTCCGGGGTCACCGGTACCACGTCGGCATGGGCGTGGATGCCGATGACTTCCTTGCCCTCGCCGAGGGTGATCTCGTAGACGCGGTTGTCGATATTGCGGAACTGCAGGCCGAAGCCCTCGGCGAGGGCCTTGATCTTGTCGGCGATCTTGAGGAAATCCGGGTTTTCGTGCTGTGGCACGCCCTCTTTGCGAACGGTCGGGATCTCCACCAGCTCGCGCAGGGTCTCCTTGGCGGCCTTGCCGTACTTGATGCGGGTGTACAGGCCCAGCAGGCGGTTGATCTCGTCCTGCTGCTCGGCAGCCAGGGGCTTGCCGGCCAGGTACAGCTTGAGGGTGTCGTCCAGCTTGTCGGCCTTGGCCAGGTCGCTGCCGGCCAGCTTGCCGAGGAACTGCTTGAAGTCGGCCGGATCGCTGCCGTCGTAGGCCTTGATGATGGCGGCGGACTGCTGCTGGGAGAGGTTGGCCTGGGCCGGGATCGAGAACATGGCCACGCTGGCCAGCAGGAGCGATGCGGCGGATAGCTTGGTAAATGGCATGGGTGTGCGCATTCCTTTGCAGGGGGGAGGGTGACCGTTTACGCAAACGGAAGATGCCCACGCTATCACCAATGACTACTGGCGCGGGAGAGGTGGCAATGTGTATTTCCGCACAAACGTGCAAGCTTTCATCTACGGCGCGGCCTGCAGCTTTATGACAAAAATGCGTATCATTAGCGTTTTTTGTAATAACCCGTTTTACGAGAGAAGGATCCTCATGTTCACGTCTTACCTTGCACCCCTGGCCGGGGTGCTGGCCTTCACCCTTGCCTGCATCACGCCCGCCCAGGCCCGGGACGATGGCACCGACCACTCTGTCACCCTGGAAAAGGTCGTACAGACCTTCACCGTGCAGACCGACGGCAGCTTCCAGGTGGCGGTCGAGTCGGTCTCGCGCATCAACGAAGAGCGGGCCATCCAGGCCAAGGCCCAGCAGCCGCTGAGCTACAACCGCTCGTACGAAACCCTGGAGGTCGACGAAGCCTTCACCCAGAAGCCCGACGGGCGCAAGGTGATGGTCGATGCCTCGCAGATCAAGGAGCAGCAGGAGCAGGCGTCCACCTACGCGCCGATGTTCCAGGACTCCCGGGTCAAGGTGGTGATCTTCCCCGAAGTGGCCGTCGGCGATCGCCTGGTGCTGCGTTACAAGCGCCATCGCAACACTGCGCTGTTCCCCGGCCACTTCGAGGACCTCACCGGCCCGGATTTCCACCCCGTGGAGCAGTTCTCGCTGATCTACGACCTGCCGGCGGATCTGCCGCTGTACGCTGATGCCCGTGGCTTCAAGGCGTCCTCGCCCAAGGCCGGCAAGGGCCGCAAGGTCTACCGCTGGGACTTCGTACCCGCCGACAGGGCCAGGATCGAGGCGAGCGCTGTGTCCTATCTGGACTATGGTCAGTACCTCGCGGTGTCGACCTTCAAGGATTACGCAGGGCTTGCCGCCAGCTACCAGGCGCGCGCCGGCGTGGAAGTGACGCCGGCCATCGCCGCACTGGCCGAGCAGTTGACGGCGAACCTGCCCGATGCCCGGGCCAAGGCGCTCAAGCTCAGCGACTGGGTACGTGAGAACATCCGCTACGTGGCGGTCTATGTCGGTGCCGGCGGGGTAGTTCCGCATTCGGCGCAGAGCGTGCTGGACAACCGCTATGGCGACTGCAAGGACCATGTCGCCCTGCTCGAGGCATTGCTCAAGGCCGCGGCCATCGAAAGCTCGCCTGCCCTGGTCAACCTTGGCAACGCCTACCACCTGCCCAAGGTGCCGACGCTGGGCGTGCTCAACCATGTGTTGACCTACGTACCGAGCCTGGACCTGTACCTGGACTCGACCGACCCGTCTGTGGCCGCCGGCTACCTGCCGCTGATGGACCTGGACAAGACCACGCTGCTGACCGCCTCGGGCGAATTCGGCAAGACCCCGGCTTCCCAGTTTGGCAAGCAGGTCGGTGAGATGCTGTTCAAGGTCAAGGGCACGGGCGCCGCGGACTTCACCGGTGCTTCGACGATCGAGGGTTGGGCCAGCGAGGTCAACCGCTATGGTGCCAAGTCGATGAAACCGGCCGACCTCGACCGTATGGTCGAGCAGGTGCTCAATGCCTACGGGCAGCGGGGCAGCGGCAAGATCCTGATCCAGCCATCGGTGGCGCCGGAGCACTTCCATAGCCAGGTCGAGGGTCATACCGAGAACCTGGTGAACCTGCCAGGCCCAGTGGGGCTTCCGGCACTGAGCAGCCTGGTCGGCGGTATCTCGCAGATGGTCTATGGCTTTGCCGCCGAAAACGAACGCACCCAGGGCTTCGTCTGCATTTCCAACGAAACGGTGGAGAAGGCACGCTTCGAGTTCCCTGCCGAAGTCACTGTCCTGGCGACGCCCAAGGCCGTTACCGTGAAGGAAGGCAGCTTCGACTACAGTGCCCTTTACACTCGCGATGGCAATGCCGTGGTGGTCGAGCGGCGCATGCAGTTCAAGCATCCGAAGGCGGTGTGCACGCCTGAAGAATTCAAGGCAATGAAGCCGGTCATTGAAACCATGGTCAGGGACCTGCAAGGCCAGATCATCGTGCAGGGCTGAGGCCCGGAAACGCAAAAGCCCCGCCAGATTGATCTGAGCGGGGCTTTTTGTTTTGCCGTCACCGGTGAAAACACACAGCTGGCAGCCGAAGTCATGGCGCACTCGGCGGGATTCGAACCCACGACCCCTGCCTTCGGAGGGCAGTACTCTATCCAGCTGAGCTACGAGTGCAACGGGGCGCATGATACCCATCTGTGTCGGTGACGTCCATGGCCTTGATACAGGGTTGTTTTTCCATGACACCGGACATGTTCCGGGTGATCCAGACCTGCACCTGCGTCGAGAGTCTGGTGCGGCCGATATCGGGCTGCGCCGGGCAGGCGCATCGTATCTTTACGACAGCAGCATGCATTGCCAGGGCTGGTCCTGGTGGTACTGCGATAGTGCCGAAAGGCTCACGGAGCGCGGTTCAATCGAGAGCCACCCCGCTGCCAAGTGAATCTCAGCATGCCCCTCGACCTCGACCATTTCGCACGCAGCCTGGCTTCGCTGGGCGACGCGCGGGCACTGATGGACAAGGCTCAAGCCTATCTTGATGGCTGGCCCGATCCCTACCGGTTGGCGCACGAACACGCCGCTGCCTATTTGCTCAAGCACACGGGCAAGCCTCTGGACCCGGACCAGGTCTGGTGGCATGTGTTCGATAGCGCCGTCGGTGCCGCCACGACGACAGGTTGGCGCCATAGCGGTCCGCCCCGGCAATCCATGCGTTTCACCGAGCTGCTGATACGCCGCTTCGGCGGTGGCTTCCAAAGTGCTTCCGACACCCTGGCGACTTACGGAGGCTTTTACACCCAGGGCCCTGGCGCCGGGCTGTATGGTGCTGAGAATGAGGTGGCACTGTTGCCGAAGACGGTGATGGATTACCTGTGGGCGCTGGATTTTGCTGCCGAGACAAGGGCCAGGGCGGAACGTTTCTGGGGCAAGGAGGGGCTGGACTTTCCTATCCTGGCCCGCGCGTGTTTTCTGGCCGCGATCGACCACGGTGTCGGCGTCGGTCTGCTTGAGCCGGTCGACAAGCAGAATCTGCGGAATTGGCTCGGCATCGCCACAGATACACCCCTGACGCTGGCGGCACTGTCCCGCTCAGGGCATGGCGCGCAGTTTGCCGTGTGCCACTTTCCGGTAGGCAACGGCCACTTGGTCACCTTGCGTCACAGCTCTGGGCGCGTAGTGTTCTACGCCCCTTCCCTGGAACACCCTCTTCGCGCCTTTGCCGATCATGAAGCAATGGTCCGCTGGGCCGCCGACCGTGTGCAGGCCGATGACGCGCAGGCCTGGCTGGACGCCGTGGAACGGGCCGACTCTGACATGTCCCTGGATACGCGGAAGGCGAGGCTGTCGGCGGTACGCGACCAGAGCGGTTCCCCAGGGCATGCGCTATGGCCGTTTGGCGAGGGGCAGGCGCTGCACCTGCCAGACCTGTTCGACACTCTGATGCTTTGGGCCAAGGCCGATCTCGGCCTGGCCCTGCACAACCTGGTCAGCAACGCTGACCTGCGCAAGCAGATGTGGCGCGGTTATCTGGGCGCGTTTATCAACGTCTTTGGCAGCTTCTCGCTTATGGCCTGGCCTATCGGCCTGGTCATGCTGGGCGCGGGGGCCGCCCGCCTGACCCTGGATATCGACACGGCGGTCCGCGCCCGTACCCAGCGCGAGCGCAGCCAGGCAATAGTTGACTCAATAGCTGATGCGTTGGTGGTTGTCTTTGCCATCATCGATACAGGGCTGGGCATGCGGGCCCTGAAGTACCGCGAGCCACCGCATTTCGCCGGAATCGCGGCGGCCTTCCTGCAACCGGCGAGGGAAGCGCGACGCGTTCGACAGCTACTCGACGACCTGGACAGCAACCTCATTGTGGATGACCCGATCCAGACAGGCGGCTTGTTGCAAGGTGTCAGTATCGATGGGCGAGGACGGGGATGGATTCAGGTGGGCGAGTCGGTGTTGCCCGTTCATTACAGCAGCACCTGGTCAAGCTGGATGGTGCTGAAGGACCTGGATGACCTCGAGATCCGCGAAAGCCTGATGGTGCGTCGCGGTCTGGACGGGAACTGGCGGCTGTACGCACCGGAGGGGGACCCGGGTGCGCTGACGACGCAGTTCTGGAATACCTACATGGAGCCCGACAAGGTGCTTGGGCAGAGGCTGTCACAGGCGTTGCTCGATCGCCAGGCACGCTTGCTGGAGGGCACCGGCTTGCCGGAGTACAGAGGGCATATGGCACCGGTCGACGCATACGGGCACCACTATGTCGAAGTGAGCGGCAAGCGCTTCTATACCTTCAGGCAGGAAGGCGCGTTGCATAACGACCTGGCCATGGAGTACAGCAGTCACATGGCCAAGGTGAACGACCTGTTCAGGGGGGACCGTACCCGCTTGCAGGGCTTTGCCAGCGAAATGCTGGACGACTTCATCGACAGGCTGGCCGACTCTCTGGAGATATTGCCTGGCAGCCAGGCCTCGCTGCTCTGGCGCGGAGGAAGGGGGGGCCGGGTCGCGCTGGGGGCACGATACCGGGAAGGGGCAATCAAGGTGGGCGATTTACTGGTCTCGACCGACTTTACCTCTTTTACGGAAAGCCCCTATATCCCTCGTCGGTTCATGCTGCCCAAGGACGTTGTCGATCTGCCGCTTGCCGAGGTGGCGGAGCATTTCGATGAAAACACTGTTTTGTACGAACTGGTCGGTGGCCAACAGCTCAGCGGCCGGCCGGTGGCGCCGCTGTCACTGAACTGGCAAGAGGCGGAAGTGTTGTTCAAACCCGGTAGCACGTTCTTGATCGACGACATCAGCAGCGTGCAGGGCGAGCAGTTTCGCTTCCTCAAGTTCAGGCTCCGCGAGGTGAACCGCAACCCGGGCTCGCCTGCCTTCGACATGCGCAGTGGTCAACCGTTCGAGCGAGTGGCTTATGCCGAGCAAGTGGGCAATGTGCCGTGGCTCGAGCGATTTTTCCCGGCTGCCGAATGGTCTTGATGCCTACAATGCGATGAGTTCCGGGCGCAGCCCCTCCACCCCCACGGAAGCAGGGTTTATGTAAGCCTGGTCGCTGGTGATCTGGTGCAGGACCTTTTCCCGCAGGCCATGCAGCGCCACGCCGGTACGCCGGCGCGGGTGCGGCAGGTCGATCGGCACCACGGCCTTGATCCGCCCGGGACGAGGCTCCAGCACCACCACGCGGTCGGCCAGGTAGGTCGCCTCCTCGGCATCGTGGGTGACCAGCAGGATGGTGATCCCCGCGCGTTCACGAATAGCCAGCAGCTCGTCCTGCAGTTGTTGACGGGTCAAGGCGTCGAGGGCGCCGAAGGGCTCGTCCAGCAGGAGGATCCGTGGGCTGGCCACCAAGCCGCGAGCAATGGCCACGCGCTGTGCCATGCCGCCGGAAAGCTGGTGCGGATAGGCTGACTCGAAGCCGATAAGCCCTACCAACTGCACGTACTCGTGGACACGCCGGGCGCGCTCGCCCTGGGTGAGCTTTTCATTGACCAACCCCAGGCCGATATTCTGCGCCACCGTCAGCCAGGGAAACAGGCGGTGCTCCTGGAACACGATGCCGCGTTCACCGCCGATGCCGTTGACCGGCTGGCCATCGACGCGGATCTGGCCGCTGTAGTCGGTGTCCAGCCCCACCAACAGGCGCAGCAAGGTGGACTTGCCGCAGCCCGACGAGCCGACGATGGCGATGAATTCGCCCTGTTCGATCGACAGGTCGAAGTCGCGAATGGCTTCGAACGGCTGGCCATCGACGCTGAAGGTCTTGCCGACTTTCTCGAAGCTGACCAGCGGCGGTGTGGCATCAGCTTGGTTGGCCGCGTGCAGGGCCGGGGTGATGAAGGCATTCATGCGGATCTCCAGCGCGTGGCGCGCGAT
The DNA here is from genome assembly GCF_057809275.1 of Pseudomonas sp. FG36. Lineage (NCBI taxonomy): Bacteria > Pseudomonadati > Pseudomonadota > Gammaproteobacteria > Pseudomonadales > Pseudomonadaceae > Pseudomonas > Pseudomonas sp. FG36. The sequence continues at coordinate 40,476 of NZ_JBMDJQ010000027.1, read as the reverse complement.
TCGAGGCGTTGGCCGAGGTGGCCGAGCAGGGCGCCGACCAGGCCGATCAGGACCATGGCGGCCATCACCTGGTCCATGCGGAATAATTGCTGGGCGCCGATCATCAGGCTGGCGATGCCGCCGTCCGAAGGCATGAAGTACTCGGCGCCGATGGTGCCGAGCCAGGCATAGATCAGTGACAGGCGCAGCCCGGCGAAGATCGCCGGAGCGGCGCCGGGCAGCACCAGCAGGCGCAGACGGTGCGGCAGGTCCAGGCGCAGGGCCTGCGCCGCCTCGCCCAGCTGTGGCGGGAGGCTGGCGATGCCGCGTTGAGTGGCGATCAGCAGCGGGAAGAACGCCGCCAGCGCGACGAACACCAGCTTGGCGCCCTCACCCAGGCCGAACCAGGCGGTCAGCAGCGGCACCCAGGCGAACAGCGCCACCTGGCGCAACGCCGACAGGCTCGGGCCGAGCAGGCGCTCGGCGTTGGCTGACAGACCCAGCAGCAAGCCCAGGGCGAACCCCGCGCCACCGCCGATCAACAGACCGGTCAGGGTGCGTTGCAGGCTCAGACGCAGGGCCTCGGGTAACGAACCGTCGAGCAGGCCTGCGTACAGGCTGCGCAGCACATCCAGCGGTGAAGAGAGGATGTTGGCATCGACCCAGCCAAGGCTGTTGGCGGCCTGCCACAGCAGCAACAGCCCCGCAGGCAGCAGCAGGCTTTGCCAGCCGCGTGGCACCTGGCCGCGCAACTGCTCACCAGTGGCCGGTTGCGGCCAGTGCAACAAGCTGTGTTCCAGGCGCGAGAAGCCGCGATCCATCAGTGCGCCGACCAGGCCGATCAGCAGGATGCAGAGGAACACCAGGTCGAGCATGAACAATTGCCGCCCCCAGACCATCAGGTAGCCGATGCCTTCGCTGGAGGCCAGCAGTTCCACAGCCAGCAGCGAGGTCCAGCCAGTGGCCAGGGCCAGTCGCACACCGGCGAGAAATGCCGGTAGCGCGGCGGGCAGCAACAGGCGCAGGAACAGCAGGTGAGGAGGCAGGCGCAGGACGGCGGCGGCCTCGCGCAGTTTGGGTTGGGCGTCGCGCACGCCGACCAGGGTGTGCAGCGTGACCGGCACCACCACCGCCTTGACCAGCACTACCAGTTTGAGCAGCTCGCCGATGCCGAAGAACAGCATGAACAGCGGGATCCAGGCCAGGGTCGGGATTTGCGCCAGGGCGACGAAGGTGGGCAGCACCAGAGTCTGCGCCCGTCGCGACCCGCCCAGCCAGGTGCCCAGCAGCAGGCCGCTGGCGATTCCTGCCAGCAGCCCCCAGATCAGGCGCTGCAGACTTATCCACAGGTGACCCCAGAGTTCGCCTGAGCCGAACTCCAGCGCACTCTGCCAGACCAGCGCGGGGGCGGGCAGGATCTGTTCGCTCATCCAGTGCTGACGGCTGGCGACGACCCACAAGGCCGCCACCGCCAACGGCACGATCCACGGCAGGTAGGAGCGGCCTTGTGTCGCGAAAGGGCCGCGTAGCGGCCCCCACAGGCGCCGCGGACTTGCGCTCAAGACTTCGCTCATCGGGGCATCTCCCAAACCGTTCCTTGTTTATTCATTTATGGAATTAAAATTTCACATAAGTAACATTCAAGAGATAAGAGCATGCGACCGATGCATGCGAAAGCCCCGTCTCGTTGCGTTTTCCTCATATTTTCCATGCGTTTCCTGCAAGCCCGTCGCAGGCCCGCATGGCGCCTGGGTTATGTCTTCTGGTTACTAAAAAATGAAGTTTTGATCTTTGTAGGTTCTAACCGGACCTGCCTAGCTTCTGGCCCATAGCGCCGGCCATCGCCGGTGGCAGCCTGCCAAGGAGCCTTGCCATGAAAACCACCTTCCGCCACCTGCTCAGCCCGTTGCTCGCCGCCTTGTTGAGTGCCGTGCCCGTGGCAGCCCATGCCGCCCAGCCGGATGTGATCCGTATCGCCGTGCCCGATCTCAGCGCTGGCAGCAAGCCCAGTGCCGGCGGCGTGGTGGATGTGCTGCGCGACCAGCAACTGCTGGAGAAAGAGTTTGCCAAGGACGGCATCCGCATCGACTGGCGCTTCTTCAAGGGCGCAGGCCCCGTGGTCAACGAAGCCCTGGCCAACGGCCAGGCGGACTTCGCCTACCTGGGTGATCTGGCCGCGATCATCGGCAAGGCCAGCGGCCTCGACACCCGCGTGTTGTCGGCTGGGGTGCGTGGCGTGAAGAGCTACCTCGGCGTGGTGCCGGGCTCGGGCATCCACAGCCTGCAGGATCTCAAGGGCAAGCGCGTGGCAGTGTTCCGCGGTACCGCCAACCAGCTGTCGTTCGCCAGTGCCCTGGCCAGCCAGGGGCTGTCCGAGCGTGAACTGAAAGTGATCAACCTCGACTTCAACGCCGCCAATGCCGCCCTGGCCGCCAAGCAGATCGACGCCACCTGGGGTCTGTCCAACCTGCTGTCGCTGCGCGAGCGGGGCTTGGTCGAGTTGCCGGTCAACTCACGCAACCTGCAAGGGGCCGGCAGTACTCAAGCGGTGCTGCTCGGCACAGGCGCGTTCATTCGCCAGCACCCTGACCTGGTGCAGCGCCTGGTCAATGCCCAGGAACAGGCGGCGAAGTGGCTGCGCGACGAGCGTAACCGCGAGGCCTATGTGGACCTCGTGGCCAATACCGCCAACTGGCCGAAGTCGATCCTGCGCGACGACCTGGCCGAGGAAAACCTTGCCGAGTACTTCGACCCACGCCTGGACGCTGGCTTCGTCGGCCTGCTGCAACAGGGCGTCGACCTGGCCGCCAAGGAGCGCCTGATCCGCCGTGGTTTCCAGGTGGCCGACTGGGTCGAACCACGCTTCATCGATCACGCCCTGCAACAGGACCAGGCCGTCCAGGCCGCCCGCTGACCCGACAACAACCCTGAGGAGCACGACCATGAGCAACGCCGCACTGGCCACCGCGCCGCAAACCCTCGAACTCGATATTCACCCCGTTGCCGGGCGCATCGGCGCCGAGATTCGCGGCATCAAGCTGTCCGCCGACCTTGATCCGGCCACTATCGATGCCATCCAGGCGGCGCTGGTGCAGCACAAGGTGATCTTCTTCCGTGGCCAGGACCACCTCGATGACATCGGCCAGGAGGCCTTCGCCCAACTGCTGGGTGAGCCGATCGCCCACCCCACGGTGCCTGTGGTCGACGGCACCAGTTACCTGCTCCAGCTCGATGGCGCCGAGGGGCAGCGGGCCAACTCCTGGCACACCGACGTGACCTTCGTCGATGCCTACCCCAAGGCCTCGATCCTGCGCAGCGTGGTGGCCCCGGCCTCCGGTGGCGACACGGTGTGGGCCAACACCGCTGCGGCCTACCAGGAATTGCCCGAACCGCTGCGTGCGCTGGCCGACCAGCTGTGGGCGGTGCATAGCAACGAGTACGACTACGCCAGCGTGAAACCGGATGTCGACCCGGCCAAGCTGGAGCGCTACCGCAAGGTGTTCACTTCGACGGTGTACGAGACCGAGCACCCGGTGGTGCGCGTGCATCCGGTCAGTGGCGAGCGCGTGCTGCAACTGGGGCATTTCGTCAAACGCATCAAGGGCTATTCGCTGGCCGACTCGCAGCATCTGTTCGCGGTACTGCAGGGGCATGTGACACGCCTGGAAAACACCGTGCGCTGGCGCTGGCAGGCCGGGGACGTGGCGATCTGGGACAACCGCGCAACGCAGCACTATGCGGTGGATGACTACGGTACGCAGCCGCGCATCGTGCGCCGCGTGACCCTGGCTGGCGAGGTGCCGGTGGGGGTGGATGGGCAACTGAGCCGGACCACGCGCAAGGGCTGAGACCGTTGGGGCCGCAAAGCGGCCCCTGTTTGCTACAACTCGGCGTCACAGGCCACCAACTGCCTCACCAATCCCTGCGCCAGCGCCGACAAGCCATACCCCACCCGGCTCACCACCCCATAGCGGGTGTAGAACGCCTCTTCCTGTTCCGGTGCCAGGTCCGCCAGCTTGAGCGCCACCAGCCCTTCATACGGCCGCAGGTTTGCGCTGCAGGCAATGCCGATGGTGTCCGAGTGCAGCACCACATTGAGCAGCGCATAGCCATGCTCGCATTCCACGCTGGGCAGGAAGTCCTGGCGCCCACTGAGGTCGCTGAGGATCTTGCGGATGTTCGGCGGGCGGAAGGTGGTCGCCAGCGGATAGTCGAACAGGTCCTGCGCCCGCACTTCGCCACGCTCGGTCAGCGGATGCCCGGCGCGGCAACAGAAATGCCAGCGTTGTGGGGGGAGCTTGTGCACCTGGTAATCCGGGTCGGCTTCGAACTGGCGGGTGTCGGCGACGAAGAACTCGATCTCCTCGGCGATCAGCCGGCGGTTCAAGGCCTGCCAATTGTCCACCTGGAAGCAGGTGCGCGCCGCCGGGTACTCGGCGACGAAGCGTGCAACCGCCCGCGGCACCAGCCCGCCAGCGGGCGCCGGCCCCGAGCCAAAGCGCACCACGCCGGTGGTGGCGCCGTTGAACTGGTTGATCTCGTTGACCAGATTGTGCGCCCCATGCACCAGGCGCCGCGAATGCTCCAGCACCAGCAGGCCCTGGCGGGTCGGCGCCAGTTCCTTGCTGGCGCGGTCGACCAGGCGGCAGCCGACGTTGTGCTCCAGCGTCTGGATGCTGCGGCTGAAAGCCGATTGCGAAAGGTTCACCGCAGCCGCCGCGGCGACGAAGCTGCGGTGCTCGACAAGGGCGATGAAGTGGCGGAGCTGGCGCAGGTCGATATGCATTTTCTACATGGAAACTTTCGGTGGAATGCAATTGCTGGGAAGGGTTGGGAACCTTATAAAGGGAGTCTCTTATTCCACAAAATATGAATTACAAATATTTATATCTCTTAAAAGAATATAAGCCAGCCTGACCGCGATTCGGTTCCGCCAACGGAAATGCTCGCCTGGGCCCTTGCCTCAAGGAGCATCTGCATGTCCCGACTTTCCCGTTGGCCCGCGCGCGCCTCGTTGTTCGCCCTGCAACCCCTGGCGGCTGGAGTGCTGCTGGCCGCTTCCGGCAGCAGCTTTGCCGATGAGCCCAACGCCGCCCCAGCGGTGACGCAGGAAGCCCAGCTCGGCACCGTCACCGTCAATGCCCGGCGACGCGAAGAGACCGCGCAGAGCGTGCCCACGCCGATTAGCGTGCTGGGCAGCGAAACCCTCGAGACCCAGCGCATCTATCGCGTGCAGGATTTGCAGCAACTGGTGCCGAGCACCAACGTCGCCTATGTGCACGCCCGCCAATCGAGCATCTCCATTCGCGGCCTGGGCAACAACCCGGCCAGCGATGGCCTGGAAGGCAGCGTCGGGATCTACCTCGACAACGTCTACCTCGGCCGCCCGGGCATGGCGGTGTTCGACCTGCTCGATGTCGAGCAACTGGAAGTGCTGCGCGGCCCGCAGGGGACGCTGTTCGGCAAGAACACCACCGCCGGGGTGCTCAACATCACCACCCGCAAGCCGACCTTCCACCAGGAGGGCAGCGTGCAGTCATCGCTGGGCGAGGATGGCTACTGGCAGACCCAGGGCAGTTTCTCCGGCCCTTTGACCGACACCCTCGCCGGGCGCATCAGCGCTTATCACACCGAGGACGACGGCTATGTGAAGAACGTCTACAACGGCCACGATCTCAACGGCGGCAAGCGCCAGGGCTTCCGCACCCAGTTGCTGTTCAAGCCTAGCGAAACCTTCAATCTGCGCTGGATCGGCGAATACAACGAAGAAAACTCCGACAACGGCATCCTCAGCCTGTACAGCACCGGGCCGACCATCAACGGCGTGAACCGTTACGAGAGCCTGGCCGCCCAGGCCGGCGCCACCCTGGTGTCGGGCAAGGATCGCAAGGTCAACTTCGACGCCGACCAGATGGTCAAGGTGTTCCAGGGCGGTACTTCGGTGGAAGCCAACTGGACCCTGCCCAACGACTTCACCCTCACCTCGATCACCGCCTACCGCTGGTGGGACTTCACGCCGCGCAACGACGACGGCCTCAACGTGCCGGTGTTCCACAGCGCCGGGGTTTCGGTCCGTGACAAGCAGTACTCCCAGGAAATCCGCCTGGCTTCGCCCACCGGCGGCTTCTTCGACTATGTACTCGGGGCCTACTACTTCAAGCAGGACCTGGACAACAAATCGTTTACCTACAACGGACCGCAAGCCGACATCTGGAACCTGACCCCGGCTGGCGCCCTGGCCAACGTCACCACAATCGGCAACGGTCATATCGATACCGACAGCTACGCGTTGTTCGCCCAGGGCACCTGGCACCTGACCGAGCGCCTGGACTTCACCGCCGGGGTGCGTGGCACCTACGAGGAGAAAAGCGCCTGGGTGACCCGCGACGCCCCGTCCGGCGGCGCGGCCGTCACCGGTGCGGCGGCCGCGGCTCGCCAGGGCAGGGTGGGCGCCTACGATTCAGGTGACCTCAACCAGTACAGCTTCGCCCCTTCCGGGCTGCTCAGCCTGAGCTACCGCTTCAGCGACGCGGTGCTGGGCTATGCCAGCCTGTCCCACGGCGAGAAGTCCGGTGGCGTCAACCTCACCATCGGCGCCGCGCCAAGGCTGGGCACAGACTCGCTGCTGGTGGGTACCGAACGCGCCAACAACGCCGAACTCGGCATCAAGAGCACGCTGCTGGACAACCGCCTGCAGCTCAACACCAACCTGTTCTGGACCGAAGTGCACGGCTACCAGGCCAACGTCTATGACGAGGCCAACCGCGTGCAGTACCTGGCCAACGCCGGCAGCGTGCGCTCGCGGGGCCTGGAGTTCGAAGCCACGGCCCTGCCGGTCCGCGGGCTGACCGTGAATTTCAATGGCTCGTGGAACGACGTGCGCTACACCGAGTACGACGACGCACCGTGCCCGCCGGAGGTGAGCCTGGCCAATGCCGCCGCCACTTGCGATCTGTCCGGTCACCAGGTGGTCGGCGCCTCCAAGTACATCGCCAACCTCAACGGCCAGTACAAGTGGCAGCTGACCGAGCGTATCGAGCCCTACGTCACCGCCAGCTACGCCTTCCGCTCCAGGGCAGTCGGCACCATCGACGATTCCGACTACGGCCAGATCCCCAGCTACGCCATCGTCAACCTGTCCACTGGCGTGCGCCTGGACCAGGGCGACGGCGTGCTCGACCTGTCGCTGTGGGTGAAGAACGCCGGCGACAAGACCTACTTCACCAGCCTGTGGAACTCCGCCAACGGCGGCTATGCCGGCGTGCTGGGCACCCCGCGCACCGTGGGCGCCACCGCCCGTTACGACTTCTGAGCACAAGGAGCTTTGCCATGAACGCCAAGACCCAACCCCACGACCTGCCTGAAGGCGCCTGCCTCACCGCCAAGGTGCCCGACCGCGACGAAGCCCTGCTCGGCGACGTGGTGGTCAACCCATACCGTCTGGCGCCGTTGACCGCGATCATCCGTGATGGCGGGCGCACCCTGAGCGCCGCCCATGTGCGGGTGCTGGGACGCGGCGAGCGCGGTATCGATATTGTCTACGACGTGTCCGACCGCTCGCTGTGGACCTACGGCGGCATTCCGGTGTTCGGCCTGTACCCCGACCACGTCAACCAGATCGAGGTGAGCTACAAGCTCGATGGCGAACGCATCCGCGAGCGTTACGAGATCTACGCACCGGCAGTGCGCCTGCCGGTGGTGGCGAAGCAGACGGCGGCGCTGCCCGAGGTCGAGCCGGTCAAGGTCGCGCCCGGTTTCGAGCAGCGGCTGTACCTGTTCAACCACCTGCTGGCCGAGATCCCCGGCGGGCGTGCCTTCAAGTGGAACGGCCTGGGCGGCGCCGCCGAGTGGGACTCGGTGGGCAACAACTGGATCGCCGACAGCAACGGCGATGTGCGCTGGTACATAGATATCGAGCAGATCCACGATTCCAACCATCGCGACGGCCTGGGCGGAACCATGGGCTTCCACCAGACCCGCGACGGCAAGCTGATCTGGGGCCAGGGCCAGACCTACTCCAAGTACGACCTGCTTGGCCGGCGTATCTGGCAGCGCAACCTGCCGGACAAGTTCGCCGACTTCTCCCACGAGATCCGCGAGACGCCCAACGGCACCTACCTGTTGCGGGTCGGCACCAGCGACTACCGCCGCCCGGATGGCAAGCGTGTGCGCTCGATCCGCGACCATATCATCGAGGTCAACGAGGCCGGCGACGTGCTCGACTTCTGGGACCTGAACCAGATCCTCGACCCGTACCGCGGCGAGCTGCTGGAAACCCTGGGCAAGGCCGCGATCCAGCTGCCGAACGGCGTGCAGAAACAGGACGAGCGGCTGGCCAACGAGCTGGCCGAGGGCGACCTGCCGTTCGGCGACACTCCCGGCGTCGGTACCGGACGCAACTGGGCCCACGTCAACGCCATCGACTACGACGCCGATGACGACAGCATCATCGTTTCAGCACGGCACCAGGGCGTGGTAAAGATCGGTCGCGACAAGCAGGTGAAGTGGGTTCTTGCCGCGCCCCAGGGCTGGCCGGCGCGCCTGCAGGACAAGGTGCTCAAGCCCGTGGGCGAGGGCTTCGAGTGGTCCTGGACCCAGCACACCGCCTGGCTGACCGGGCGCGGCACGCTGACCGTGTTCGACAACGGCTGGGGCCGGGACTTCGGCCCGACCAAGCTGGCAGGCAACTACAGCCGGGCGGTGGAATACAAGATCGACGAGGCCAAGGGCACGGTCGAGCAGGTCTGGCAGTACGGCAAGGAGCGTGGTGACGAGTGGTACAGCCCGATCACCTCGGTGGTGGCGTATCGGGCCGATACCGATACCCAGTTCATCTATTCGGCTTCGGTGAACTTCCTCACGCCCCAGAAGCTGACAACCAGTGTGCTCAATGAAGTGCGTCGCGGCACCCAGGAGGTGGCGGTGGAGCTGAAAGTGCACAGTCGCCAGCCGGGCAGCGTGGGCTACCGGGCGCTGGTGATCGAACTCGACAAGGCGTTCTGATGGACTAACCTCCCAAGGCCCTATCGCGGGTCAAGTCCCATCGGCGCACCGATACGACTTGCCCCGCGATGCATTTCCACTGATCTGAATTCCGACCACTCGTTCTTTTTTTCGAACAGCCTATTGTCCAACCCCCCAGCGCCCGCTTAGCATTCCGTTTGAGATTTCAAACGCTCGGCACCCAGGCGTCGAACACCCTGGTGCACGAATTCCTGACGGCCGCCCCCGCATCGAGGGCGCCTTTTCAACAATCAAAATTCGCAGTAAAGGGAAGCCGACATGCAGCTCAAAGACGCTCAGTTGTTCCGCCAGCAGGCCTTCATCAACGGTGAATGGCTGGATGCGGACAGCGGTCAGACCATCAAGGTGACCAACCCGGCCACCGGTGAAGTCATCGGCAGCGTGCCGAAGATGGGCGCCGCCGAGACCCGCCGCGCCATCGAGGCCGCCGACAAGGCGCTGCCGGCCTGGCGCGCACTGACCGCCAAGGAGCGTGCCGGCAAGCTGCGCCGCTGGTTCGAGCTGATGATCGAGCACCAGGACGACCTGGCTCGCCTGATGACCACCGAGCAGGGCAAGCCGCTGGCCGAAGCCAAGGGCGAGATCGCCTATGCCGCCTCGTTCATCGAGTGGTTCGCCGAAGAAGCCAAGCGCGTCTACGGTGACGTCATCCCTGGCCACCAACCGGACAAGCGCCTGATCGTCATCAAGCAGCCGATCGGTGTCACCGCCGCCATCACCCCGTGGAACTTCCCGGCCGCGATGATCACCCGTAAAGCCGGCCCGGCCCTGGCCGCCGGTTGCACCATGGTGCTCAAGCCCGCTTCGCAGACCCCGTACTCCGCCCTGGCCCTGGTCGAGCTGGCCACCCGTGCCGGCATCCCGGCTGGCGTGCTGAGCGTCATTACCGGCAGCGCCGGCGAAGTCGGCTCCGAGCTGACCGGCAACTCCCTGGTGCGCAAGCTGTCGTTCACCGGCTCGACCGAAATCGGTCGCCAGCTGATGGAAGAGTGCGCCAAGGACATCAAGAAAGTTTCCCTGGAGCTGGGCGGCAACGCGCCGTTCATCGTGTTCGACGACGCCGACCTGGACAAGGCGGTCGAGGGCGCGATCATCTCCAAGTACCGCAACAACGGCCAGACCTGCGTCTGCGCCAACCGTATCTACGTGCAGGACGGTGTCTACGACGCCTTCGCCGAGAAGCTCAAAGCCGCCGTGGCCAAGCTGAAGATCGGTAACGGTCTGGAAGAAGGCACCACCACTGGCCCGCTGATCGACGGCAAGGCTGTCGCCAAGGTCCAGGAGCACATCGAGGACGCCGTCGCCAAGGGCGCCAAGGTGCTGTCCGGTGGCAAGCTCATCGAAGGCAACTTCTTCGAGCCGACCATCCTGGTCGACGTGCCGAAAACCGCCGCCGTCGCCAAGGAAGAGACCTTCGGCCCGCTGGCGCCGCTGTTCCGCTTCAAGGACGAGGCCGAAGTCATCGCCATGTCCAACGACACCGAGTTCGGCCTGGCCTCGTACTTCTACGCCCGTGACATGAGCCGCGTGTTCCGCGTCGCCGAGGCCCTGGAATACGGCATGGTCGGCATCAACACCGGCCTGATCTCCAACGAAGTCGCGCCGTTCGGTGGCATCAAGGCCTCGGGCCTGGGCCGCGAAGGTTCCAAATACGGTATCGAGGACTACCTCGAGATCAAATACCTGTGCATCAGCGTCTGATCACCAGGTAAGCGGTTTTACCTCTGCCAGCGGGGCGCGAGAGCGACGTCTCGCTGGCCTTTTTGACATAGCGGTACCCGGTGGCCAGGGCATGCGTGACAGTCGATCAACGAATACTGTGCACGCCTGCGTCCAGCCACCCCCGAATAAAAGCGCCGCAGAACCGGCGCAATTGAGGGCACTATGAGCAAGACCAACGAATCCCTGATGCAACGTCGTGTCGCCGCCGTCCCACGTGGCGTTGGCCAGATCCACCCGATCTTCGTCGATACCGCGAAGAACTCGACGGTGATCGACGTTGAAGGCCGCGAACTGATCGACTTCGCCGGCGGCATCGCCGTACTGAACACCGGCCACCTGCACCCGAAAGTGGTTGCGGCCGTGCAAGAGCAGCTGACCAAGGTCAGCCACACCTGCTTCCAGGTGCTGGCCTACGAGCCTTACGTCGAGCTGTGCGAGAAGATCAACAAGCTGGTACCAGGCAACTTTGACAAGAAGACCCTGCTGGTCACCACCGGCTCCGAAGCCGTTGAAAACGCCGTGAAGATCGCCCGTGCCGCCACCGGCCGTGCCGGCGTGATCGCCTTCACCGGCGGCTACCACGGCCGCACCATGATGACCCTGGGCCTGACCGGCAAGGTCGTGCCGTATTCCGCCGGCATGGGCCTGATGCCAGGCGGCATCTTCCGCGCCCTGTTCCCGAGCGAACTGCACGGTGTCAGCGTTGACGACGCCATCGCCTCGGTCGAGCGCATCTTCAAGAACGACGCCGAGCCGCGTGACATCGCCGCGATCATCCTCGAGCCGGTGCAAGGCGAAGGCGGTTTCCTGCCTGCGCCGAAAGAACTGATGCAGCGCCTGCGCGCCCTGTGCGACCAGCACGGCATCCTGCTGATCGCTGACGAAGTGCAGACCGGCGCTGGCCGTACCGGCACCTTCTTCGCCATGGAGCAGATGGGCGTCGCGCCTGACCTGACCACCTTCGCCAAGTCCATCGCCGGCGGCTTCCCGCTGGCCGGTGTGTGCGGCAAGGCCGAGTACATGGACGCCATCGCCCCGGGCGGCCTGGGCGGCACCTACGCCGGCTCGCCGATCGCTTGCGCCGCAGCCTTGGCGGTGATCGAAGTGTTCGAGGAAGAGAAGCTGCTGGATCGCAGCAAGGCCGTTGGCGAGCGCCTGACCGCCGGCCTGCGTGAAATCCAGAAGAAGCACTCGATCATTGGCGATGTCCGTGGCCTGGGCTCGATGATTGCCGTGGAAGTCTTCGAGAAAGGCACCCACACCCCGAACGCCGCCGCTGTTGCCCAGGTGGTCGCCAAGGCGCGTGACAAAGGCCTGATCCTACTGTCCTGCGGCACCTACGGTAACGTCCTGCGTATCCTCGTACCGCTGACCGCCGAAGACGCCCTGCTGGACAAGGGCCTGGCCATCATCGAAGAGTGCTTCGCCGAACTGGCCTGAAATATGTGACACGTTTCAGAAAAAAACCCGCCTCGGCGGGTTTTTTTGTGCCGTTCGTAGGCATCAGGCGCTAAGGTTGTACGAGGAATCCGTGGAAGCTGCGATGGATCGCGCGTCATTTTCTGGAGACTCGCTCATGAGCGCTGCCGACCCCCTACCCCCTTGCGTGCTGATTGCCGAGGGTGACCCCTGGGTACGCGACATGCTTAGCGAAATGCTGCTCAGCGTGCGCTGCGATGCGCGCTTGCAGGTTTGCGCCGATGGCTCGCAGGCGCTGAGCGCGCTGGCGAGCAAGCCTGACCTGATCATTGCCGCCCGCGAACTCGCCGGCCTCGATGGCCTCGACCTGTTGCGCAAGGTGCGCGCCAAGGGCGACAGGCCTGGATTGCCATTTATCCTCATGAGCGATCGCACTGACAGCGCCAGCGTGCGCGAGGCCGTGCCACTGCAGCCCACTGCGTACCTCAGCAAGCCGCTCGACCTGGACAACCTGCGCAAGCGCCTGGAAAACCTGCTGCTGGAGGTGGGCGAGCAGATTGCCTGCCCGGTGCCGCCGCTGCAGCCCGGCGTACAACTGCCGGCCTACCTCGAGCAACGCCGCGCCACCGCCGATGGCGGCCCGCTGTTCGCCGATGTGCAGGTGGCGATCAAGCGTGCCCTCAACCCCCATGGCCTCAACCTCAAGGTGCTCGAGGAAGAGGTACGCAACGATCCGCAGATCACCGGCGTGCTCATCGCTGCCGCCAACAGCGCCGCCCTGCACCGCGAAGCGCCGGTGCAGACCTTGCTGCAGGCGCTGAACAAGCTTGGCAGCACCCAGAGCATGAACCTGATCCTCGGGCTCACGCTCAAGCGCAGCGCGAGGTTGAGTGACCCTCTGTTAGCGCGGCATGCCGCGCACTACTGGAACCTTTCGCTGCATGCCGCCGACTATGCACGCACCTTGGCGCGCATGCTCGAAGTGGACGAAGGGCGCTGCTACTGCGCGGGTTTGTTGCATTGCCTGGGCGACCTGGCGGTACTGCGCACCTTGCAGGAGTGGCGACTGGCCGGTGGCGAGCTGGACGAGGACCAGGTGGAGTTGTCGCTCAACGAGTTCGGCGCACCGTTCGGCTCGGCCCTGCGCACCCGCTGGCGCTTGCCGCTCGACCTGCGCGAGCTGATCGCCGCGGTGTATCAACTGGGTGGCGGCGTCTACTCCCGGGAGATCCTGGCAATGAACCTGGCCGGACAACTGTCGCGACTCAGGCCCAGCGAGGGGCTGGAGAAGATCGCCAGCAGCAAGACGGCGCGGTTGCTCAAGCTGGGGTTGCCAGAGTTGTCGCGGCTGCGCAAGGTGGATCCGGAGGCGCTGGCACGGGAGGAGGCCGAGCGTCTGGTGGCGGAAGCTGCTGCGAGCGAGCCGGAGGTTGCGCCGGTTATTGCGCCGGCTACTGATGCAGGCCCGGCCGAAGATGAGGAGCGCCAGGCTTGATCAGCGCGCCGCCGGGATTGCATCAGGCTTGGGAGCATTCCTACAGATATTGCGGACGGTTGTTCGTATCCAGAGAAGTCCTTCAGGCGTAGCTTTCCCTCCACTCCAACAACGGAATGGCAGGAAGGTTGCGGTTGAAGATGAGTACGTACAGACACCGTGGTCTGCGCTATCAGGTCTTTCGATCGCAAGCGCGAAAGCTGGCCCAGGAAGCATTCTGCGAGAGCCAACGTGCGCCCAGACCTGGGCTTGACGTCGACAAGGTATGTTTTGAACCTATTGGTCACAGGGCTTTCGAGGCTTTTCAGGGCTGAGGCGAGCAGACCCACCACTTTCCTTGGGAGGAGGTGCCGCGATGGACGGACTTCGACCTCAAAGGCTTCGACCTGTCGTTGTGGTCTGCGCGAGAGCTCTGTGGGCTCTGCTATGCCAGCCCCCGGCGAAGCAGGCGCTGCATCAAGATCATCCTGCTGGAGGGCAAGCCGGGCCCGGAGAACCCATTGAGGGGGCTGGTGGCGTCACTGTCGTTGTTGGCGGTTGCAGAGTACGCAAGGATGCTCAAGTACTCGCGAATTGAGGTTCAACAGCCGGACCCGGGGGCCGAGCCCCTGTACCAGTCGCTTGGCTTCGCTCGCGATCCGGGCGGAAGTCTCGTGATATCCGTTGCGGCAATGAGCCCGCAACGTACTTTCCACATCTCGGAGGTGCCTGTGAGCTATTCGAAAGATTCCAAGAGGGCTGCACTGATCAAGCGCTACACAGCCCAGGCTATTGCTCTGGCGGGTGAAATCACCGATCAGCAACGACATTTTCTCGAAGTTGGCTTCAAGGAAGGTCTGGAGAAAGAGCCTGAGGGGATACTGGCTGGGCCACGTAGCGGGCCGATCGATTATGAATGGAGTGCCGCCGCCGCGAAGTGACCCGCTTCAGCCTTTCACGATCTGGTTCTTGCCCTGGCGCTTGGCACGGTACATGGCCGCATCCGCCCGGGCGAACAGGTTGTCGAGCGTTTCATCCTCATCTTGCAGCCCGGTCAGCCCCTGGCTTACGGTAACTCCGTAGGTCTGCTCTCCATGGCTGAAACTCAACCGCTGGATTTCCCGCTGCAACCGCTCGGCAATCTGTTCGGCCACCTGCGCGGTGCAGCCGGGGAACACGGCGGCGAATTCCTCTCCCCCTATGCGCCCGAACTGATCGCCCCGACGTAGCACGGCCTTGCCGCTGTCGGCGATGCGTTGCAGTACCTGGTCACCTTCCTGGTGACCATAGCTGTCGTTGATGTGCTTGAAATCGTCGATGTCCAGCAGCAGGAAGGCCATCGGCGTGCCGTCCTCGCGGGCGCTGTCGAAGGCCTGCTGAGCGCACTCGAAGAAATGCCTGCGGTTGCTGCTCTGCGTGAGCACATCGGTGGTGGCTAGACGCTGCAACTCACCTTCGAGCTGCTTTTTCTCGGTGATGTCCTCGGCGATACCGACGATGATCACCCGCTGGTCACCCTCGCGCTGCTGGTTGATATAGCACTTGTCGCTGAGCCAGCGCACCTCGCCGGCGGCGTTGAGGATGCGGTACTCGCGGTCCTCGACGGTACCCTTGACCAGCACCTGGGCCAGGCTGCGCTCGGCGTACTCCAGGTCGTCCGGGTAGATGGCGTCGCGCCATTCGTTGTAGTCGGCCAGCACCAGGCTGGCCGGACGGCCGAAGATGCGTTCGTAGGCGGGGCTGACGTAGAGCACCTGGCGGGTTTCCCAGTCGAAGGCCCAGAGCACGGCGTTGACGCTGTCGAGCAGCGAGCTGTACAGCTGCTCGCGTTCGCTCAGGCGGGCCACTTCGCCTTGAGCGTGCAACAGGGCGAGCAGGGTTTGAGCAGCTTCGGGGCGCGGGGTGCCGGTAGAGGTGGGTGGGAGATCTTTGGCCATGAGCACGGAACGGTTCTCGACGATGGGCGTGCGGCCACGGTCCGGCCCGCCACGCGGGCGATATGCCGGATTTGAGTCGATTGCAGGGGGGGAAGTTCCGGTCGGCACGCCCCACTGCGGGGCATGCCGATCAACGGTGCTCAGGCGCCGTTGGGGCGCAGCGAGTAGGTCTTGAGCTGGGCGGCGAAGTCACGCAGCGACTGGATGCCACTGGCCTCGGCCTCGTGTACCCAGTCCTTCATGGCGGCGAGCATGTCGTGGCCGTTGGCGCTGGTGCGCGCCCAGATCTGCTGCAGCGCCAGGCGCTTTTCGTAGATGGTCTTGAGTGCCTGGCTGTGGGCCAGCAGCGACTCGATGCGCACGTGGTGGCGATCCTGCAGCAGGCTGGTTTCCCGCGAGAGCAGGCGCTTGGCACGGCGGAAGCGGTGGCGTACCGAAGTATCGACCTTGTCCAGCTCCTGCTTGACCAGCGGGCCGATCACCAGCTTGCGGTACTGGGCCATGATCTGGAAGCGGTTGTTGAGGATGGCCATGGCGGTGTCCATGTCCAGCGATGCCTTGCCCTCCACCCGGTGGGCAATGGGCGCCACGCGTTGCACCTTGGCCAGGCGCAGCAGGCTCAGCAGGCGGATCCACATCCAGCCCATGTCGAATTCCCAGCGGCGTACCGAGAGCTTCGCCGAGTTGGGATAGGTGTGGTGGTTATTGTGCAGCTCCTCGCCGCCAATGATGATGCCCCACGGCACCAGGTTGGTGGCGGCGTCGCGGCATTCAAAGTTGCGATAGCCCACGGCATGGCCCAGGCCGTTGACAACGCCGGCGGCCCAGAACGGGATCCACATCATCTGGATCGCCCAGATGGTGATGCCGATGGTGCCGAACAGCAGCAGGTCGATGACTGCCATCAGCGCGATGCCGCCGAGCTTGTAGCGGGTGTAGAGGTTGCGCTCGATCCAGTCGTCCGGGCAGTTCTTGCCGTAGATGCGCAGCGTCTCCTCGTTGCGCGCTTCTTCCCGGTACAGCTCGGCGCCCTTGCGCAGCACGGTACCCAGGCCCTTGTGCACCGGGCTGTGCGGGTCGTCGGGGGTTTCGCACTTGGCGTGGTGCTTGCGGTGGATGGCGGTCCACTCGCGGGTGTTCTGCGCCGTGGTGAGCCACAGCCAGAAACGGAAGAAATGCTTGAGGCCCGCGTTCAGCTCCAGGGCGCGGTGGGCCGAGTAGCGGTGCAGGTAGATAGTGACGCTGACGATGGTCACATGGGTCATCAGCAGGGTGACGGCGACCAGTTGCCAGGCCGACAAGTCGAGCAGACCGTAATACCACATAACGGGAAATACCCTCGGAAAACAGGCGGAACAACGCTGGCATTATCCTTTGGCGGGGAAATAAAACCAGTCGCGCTTTTGGATAGGAAGTCACAGGGTGTTTCAGCCCCTATAATGCCCCTTCTTTTTTCATGGGCTCATCCACCCTACATGTCTGTTTCCGTTCGCGACGCCTTGCGCATGGCCGGGCTCTACGTGTTGCTTTCGATTCTCTGGCTGGCGCTGTCCGAGCTGGTCCTGCACGGCATGACCGAGGACCCGCTGGCCCTGGCCGTGGGGCGACAGATCAATGTCGTGCTCTGGGTCTTGCTCAGTGCCGCGCTGATCTTCGTTTCCCGCGCGCGCCTGCTCGATTTCATCGGCATCGGCGCCCGCCTGCGCAGCGAGGACCGCGAACGCCTGCGCATGGCCGCGGCGGTGTTCGACAGCACCCTGGAAGGGGTGCTGGTGACCGATCGCAACGGCCTGATCGTGCACGTCAACCGGGCGTTCATGCGTATTACTGGCTACCAGCAGGAAGAAGTCATCGGTCAGCGTCCGAGCAAGTTCAAGTCCGGGCGGCATGGCGCGCCGTTCTACCAGCAGATCTATGCCGCGCTGGCGGAGCAGGGCGAATGGAGCGGAGAAATCTGGAACCGCCGTAAAAGCGGGGAGATCTACCCGCAATGGCAGACGATCTGTGCCATTCGTGACGACAGTGGTGAACTCAGCCATTACGTCGCGGTGTTCAGCGACATCAGCGTGATCAAGCACACCGAGCAAGAGCTGGCCTACCTTGTCCATCACGACCCGCTCACCGGCCTGCCCAACCGCCTGCTGTTCAATGATCGCGCGATGCAGGCGATGGCCGCGGCGCAGGCCAACAAGCGTGGCTGCGCCTTGCTGCTGCTCGACCTCGACCACTTCCAGAGCATAAACGATGGCCTCGGCCACACCATTGGCGACCAACTGCTCAAGCTGGTTGGCGAACGCCTGCGCGAGGTGCTGGGCAACGGCGTGACCCTGGCGCGCCTGGGGGGCGACGAGTTCGGCGTGCTGGCCGAGAGCTGCCAGCAGGTCGGCCAGGCCGGCAAGTTGGCGCAATCGATCATCGAACGCTTGAAAGAACCGTTCTGCTTCGAGGGCAACCGCCTGTTCATCAGTGCCAGCATCGGCATCAGCCTGTTCCCCAACGATGCACTGAGCGCCGAGCAGCTGCTGCGCAACGCCGATTCGGCGCTGTTCAAGGCCAAGAGCAATGGCCGCGCCTGCTATGCGCTTTACACCGAGGAGCTTACCGCCCATGCCCAGCAGCGGGTCGAGACCGCCGGTGAATTGCGCCGGGCGCTCGAACAGCAGGAACTGCGGGTGTTCTTCCAGCCGGTGCACGACCTGTTCACCGCGCGGATGATCGGCGTCGAGGCGCTGGTGCGCTGGCAGCATCCTGTGCGTGGCCTGGTTCCTCCAGGGGAGTTCATCCCCATCGCCGAGCGTACCGGGCTGATTGCCGAAATCGACGCCTGGGTGTTGCGCCAGGCGTGTACGCAGATGATGCAGTGGCAGGCCGAAGGGCGGCAGCTGGCGTTCGTGGCGGTGAACATCTCCAGTCGCCTGTTCAGCCAGCGTGACCTGTACCGCCAGGTGGCCGATGCGCTGCACGATACCGGGCTGGATCCGTCGCTGCTCGAGCTCGAAGTGACAGAGAGC
Source organism: Pseudomonas sp. FG36 (assembly GCF_057809275.1). NCBI lineage: Bacteria > Pseudomonadati > Pseudomonadota > Gammaproteobacteria > Pseudomonadales > Pseudomonadaceae > Pseudomonas > Pseudomonas sp. FG36. Next base: position 21,910 of record NZ_JBMDJQ010000027.1, on the reverse strand, counting down.
GCGGTGATGGAAGACCCCGAGGTCGCCCTGGAACAGCTGCATCGCCTGCGCGAGCTTGGCGTGACCTTGGCCATCGACGATTTCGGCACGGGTTACTCGTCATTGCTGCGACTCAAGCGCATGCCCGTGCAGAAGCTGAAGATCGATCAGGGTTTCGTCGCGGGTTTGCCCCATGACGACGATGACATCGCCATCGTGCGGGTGATCATCGCCCTGGCGCGGAGCATGGGCATGCAGGTGCATGCCGAGGGCGTCGAGCAGGCCGAGCAGGCGCGCTTCCTGCTGGAGCAGCAGTGCCAGCTGGGGCAGGGGTACTGGTTCGGGCGGCCGGTGCCGGCGGCGGAGCTGCACTGGGGCTGAGACCGTATCGCAGGGCAAGCTCGCTTCCACTGGTCGTGGGAGCGGGCTTGCCCCGCGGTAGGCTCAACGCTTGTTCAACCCTTTGGCCAAACGGTCCCCACCCAGCTGGATCACCGCCACCAGCGCCACCAGCATCACGATCACGGTCAGCATGATCTGGCTGTCGAAGCGCTGGTAGCCGTAGCGATAGGCGATATCGCCCAGGCCTCCGGCACCGATCGCCCCGGCCATGGCCGAGGAGTTGATCAGCGTCACCAGGGTGATGGTGAAGCCGCCGACGATCCCCGGCAGCGCCTCGGGCAGCAGCACGTGCCAGACGATGTGCCAGCGCCGGCAGCCCATGGCCTGTGCCGCTTCGATCAGGCCGTGGTCCACCTCGCGCAGGCTGACCTCGGCGATACGCGCGAAGAACGGCGTGGCGGCAATGGTCAGCGGCACCACGGCGGCCCACACGCCATAGGTGGTGCCGACCACCAGGCGGGTGAAGGGGATCAGCGCGACCATCAGGATCAGGAACGGGATCGAGCGGAACAGGTTGACGATGGCGCCCAGCACCCGGTTCAGCGCGGCGGCCTCGAAAATCCCGCCCTTGTCGCTGGTGACCAGCAGCACTGCCATCGGTACCCCGACGACCAGCGCGACCAGCGAGGACACGCCGACCATCAACAGGGTGTCGAGCAAGCCTTGCAGCAGGCGATCAATCCACATGGCCAAGTACCTCCACATCCGCGGCCCAGCGGCGGGCGCGTTCGAGCAACTGGTGGGTGTCCAGCGGCGAGCCGCGCACGGCCAGGATCAGTTGCCCCAAGGCATGCTCGCCGATGGTCTCGACGCCGCCCTGGAGCAGCCGCACGCGTCCGCCCAGATCGCTGAACAGGGCGCTCAGCTCCGGCTCGCCCACCAGGTCGAGCTTGAGCACCACAGCCGCGTCGCGGCTGATCGGCTGGGCACGCAGACTGGCTTGCAAGGCGGCCGGCAATTTGGTCTGCAGCGGTGCGAGCAGGGTACGGGTGACGTCGTGGCGCGGTGTGCCGAACACTTGCCAGACCTCGCCCTGCTCGACGATCTCGCCCCGCTCGAGCACCACCACGCGCTGGCAGATATCGCGGATCACCGCCATCTCGTGTGTGATCAGCACCACGGTCAGGCCCAGGCGTTGGTTGATGTCGCGCAGCAGCTCGAGGATCGAGGCAGTGGTTTCCGGGTCCAGCGCGGAGGTGGCTTCGTCGCACAGCAGGATCTCGGGGTCATGCACCAGCGCCCGGGCGATGCCGACGCGCTGCTTCTGCCCGCCGGACAGCTGTGCCGGGTATACATGGTGCTTTTCCTCAAGGCCCACCAGTTCCAGCAGCTCGCGTACCTTGCGCTGGCGTTCGGCCTTGGCCACGCCGGCCACCTTCAGCGGCAGCTCGACGTTCTGCCACACGGTCTTGGCCGACATCAGGTTGAAGTGCTGGAAGATCATGCCGATGCGCCGGCGCAAGGCGACCAGGCGGTCCTCGTCGAACGGCGCGATATCCACCTGGTCGATCAGCACCCGGCCCTGGCTGGGCTGTTCCAGGCGGTTGATGGTGCGCAGCAGCGAAGACTTGCCGGCACCGCTGCGGCCGATGATGCCGAAGATCTCGCCGCGGCGGATGTTCAAGTCGATGCCCTGCAACGCCGGCTGGACCTGGCCCGGATAGGTCTTGCCCAGGCCGATGAAGCGGATGTGCGCCTGGTTCACTTCCGGGCGCAGGGCCGTTTCCTCGGCCTTGAACGGTTCGGCGGGCGGGATGGGCGCCCTCAGGGCGCTGGCCTGGGCCATGTCAGCCTTCCCAGCCGGCCTGGTAGAGCTTGCCGTGGGCCTTGTCGAGGGCGGCGCGCACGACCGGCGAGTGTTGGTAGATATCGACGAACTTGGCCAGGCGCGGGTCGTTTTTCTCCTGTGGGCGGATAACGAACTGGATCACGTACTCCTTGTTCTCCAGGCCGTCGAACAGCAGCGCCGACGTAGCGTCAAAGGTGTTGGCCAGGCGGATATAGGCCGGGTAGCCCTGCACCAGGTCGGCGTCGTCATAGGCGCGCACCAGCTGCACCGCTTCTACCTGGAGAATTTTGATCTTCTTCGGGTTGGCGATGATGTCGTCCTCGGTGGCCTTGTAGCCCACGCCCTGCTTGAGGGTGATCAGGCCGGCCTTGGCCAGCAGTTGCAGGCCACGGCCGCTGTTGATCGGGTCGTTGGCGATGGCCACGCTGGCGCCTTCGGGCAGCTCGGCAAAGCTTTTGTACTTTTTCGAGTACAGCCCGACGTTGTTGATGATCCCCGGTGCATAGGGGACCAGGTTGAAGCCGGCGGCGGCCTTGGCGTTTTCCAGGAAGGGGATGTGCTGGAAGTAGTTCACGTCGATGTCGCCGCTGTTGAGGCTGACATTCGGCGCGATCCAGTCGCTGAACTCGATCAGCTTCACTTCCAGGCCTTGTTTGTGGGCTTCCGCCACCGCCGCTTCCAACGGGATGGCGAAGGCGGCGGTGGTGCCGATCTTCAGTGGCTCCGCAGCGAAGGCAGCGGCGGACAGGCCGAGGCCCAGGGCGATGGCCGCGACGGGCCGGAACAGTTTTTCAAGCATGGTGCAGGGCTCCAGTCGGGGCAGGGGTGGGGGTGTTGCGGTAGGAGGATCCGGGATGGTCAGCGGGCAAGTGCGGATGGTCGCTGGCGAACAGCTTCTCGCGCAGGGTGCCTTCGGCGTAGGCAGTCTTGTAGCGGCCACGGCGTTGCAGTTCGGGTACTACCAGGTCGATGAAAGCCTCGAAGCTTTCCGGGGTGACGGTGCGGGTCAGGTTGAAGCCGTCCAGGCCGGTATCGTCGATCCAGCCGATCAGTTGCTCGGCCACCTGCCCGGGGTCGCCGACCAGGGTCACGTAGCGGCCGCCCAAGGCGTGCTGCTCCAGCAGGCGGCGACGAGTCCAGGCGCTGTCCTGCAATTGGCGGGTGGCGGACTGGATGGCATTGCCCTTGGCGAAACCGATGGGTTCGTCCAGTTCGTAGCGTGAGAAATCGATACCGGTGGAGCTGGCGAAATGCGCAACACCTGCCTCGGCGCTGGCGTAATGCAGGTATTCGGCGTGCAGGGCGTGGGCTTGGTCTTCAGTTGCGGCAACGATCACGGTGATGCCCATGAATACCTTGACCGCCTGCGGGTCGCGACCCGCGGCTTGCGCCGCTGCGCGCACCTTGTCGACCTGGGCGCGGGTGGCGGCCTTTTCCTGGCCGCTGATGAACACGCACTCGGCATGGTTGCCGGCAAAGGCCAAACCGCGCGCCGAACTGCCGGCCTGGAACAGTACCGGTGTACGTTGCGGTGAAGGCTCGCACAGGTGATAGCCTTCGACCTTGTAGAACTCGCCATGGTGCTCGACCTTGCGCACCCTGTCCGGCCGCGCATACACGCGTTGCGCGCGGTCGGCGACCACGGCATCGTCGGCCCAGCTGCCTTCGAGCAGCTTGTACAACACCTGCAGGTACTCGTCGGCCTGGTCGTAGCGGCGGTCGTGCTCGGGTTGCTGTTCCAGCCCCATGGCCCGGGCGGCACTGTCGAGGTAGCCGGTGACGATGTTCCAGCCGACCCGGCCGTTGCTCAGGTGGTCGAGGGTGGAGAGGCGCCGGGCGAACAGGTAAGGCGCTTCATAGGTCAGGTTGGCGGTGAGGCCGAAGCCCAGATGCCTGGTAACGGCGGCCATGGCCGAGACCAGCAGCAGCGGGTCGTTGACCGGCAGCTGGATCGACTCCTTGAGCGTTACGTCCAGCGACTGGCCATAGACATCGTAGGTGCCGACGATATCGGCGATGAACAGCCCGTCGAACAGCCCCCGCTCCAGCAAGCGGGCCAGGTCGGTCCAGTAGTCGAGGGTCTTGTACTGGGTCGAAGTGTCCCGCGGGTGGGTCCACAAACCGTGGTTGATGTGCCCGATGCAGTTCATATTGAAGGCATTGAGCAGGATCTGCTTGGCCATCAGATGGTCCCTCGGCGCGGCGGTTTCTCGTCGTTGAGGTAGTAATTGCCGATGGCGTGGTACTTCCAGCGCACCGGGTCGTGCAGGGTGTGCACCCGGGCGTTGCGCCAGTGGCGGTCGAGGTTGTGCTCGGCCAGGGTGGCCTGGCTGCCGGCCAGCTCGAACAGGGTGGTGCCGGCGGCCAGGGAGATCTCGGTGCTGATCGCCCGGGCCTCGGCGACGGCAATCGAGGCGGCGGCCAGGGTCTCGTCGTTGCTGTCGGCCTGGGCGATGTCGAGGATTTCACCCGCGCGTTCGAGCAGGGCCTCGGTAGCATGCAGGCGGATTGCCAGATGACCGAAGCTCTTCAAGGTGAGCGGGTCGTCGCTGGCCTTGTCGAGGCCGGAGTCGATCCAGGGTCGGCTGCGGGTACGCACGAAGTGCAGGGCGTCCTCGTAGGCGGCGCGGGCAATACCGGTGTCGATGGCGGCATGGAGGATCTGCGCCAGCGGGCCGACCGTGGTCGGGCGCTCGAAGGCGCTCTGGAACGGCACCACGTCTTCGGCGCGGACCGGCACATGGTTGAACACCACCGAGCCGCTGCCGGTGGTGCGCTGGCCAAAGCCACTCCAGTCATCGATCACCTCGATGCCTTGGCTGTCGGCGGGCACGAAGGCCAGGTGCGATACGCCCTGCTCGTCGATCACCAGGGTCGGGATGCGCTGGGCGTAGATCGCGCCGGTGCAGTAGAACTTGCGGCCATCAATGCGGTAATGGTCGCCGTCGCGGCTCAGGCGGGTGGTGCGCTCGTGGGCGTTCTTCGTGCCGAGCTCGGCCAGGGCGTTGCCGAAGCGGCGGCCGGCGAGGACTTCGGCGTAGAGCCGTTGTTGTTGCTCGGGATTGCCGTTCACCCGCAGCACTTCCAGGGCGTAGAAGTGGTTCTGCGGGATCTGCCCGAGCGAGGCGTCGGCCTGGGCGATGCGGGCGATGACCTTGGCCAGGGTGGCGCTGGACACGCCGGCGCCGCCAAAGGCCTTGGGCACGCTGATGCCCCACAGGCCGGACTGCACGAAACGTTCGAGTTCGGCATGCGGCAGGCGGCGCTCGCGGTCGCGCAGGGCGCTGTCTTCGCGCAGGTAGTGGGCGAGTTCGTCGGCGACGGCCAGGGCCTGGGCGTCGGTGGTGATGATGGATGCAGTCATTGTGCTCTCCGGGCACTTGGGGCCGCTGTGCGGCCCTTTCGCCGGCAAGCCGGCTCCCACAAGGATTTCTGTGAAGCCTCACTGTGGGAGCCGGCTTGCCGGCGAAAGGGCTGCACCGCAGCCCCTGGGCCGTAAATCAGATCCAGGAATGGCGGGCAGGCAGGGTGCCGTTGAGGTGGTAGGCGCCGACGGCGTGGTACTTCCAGCGCACCGGGTCGTGCAGGGTGTGGACCCGGGCGTTGCGCCAGTGCCGGTCGAGGTTGAACTCGGCCAGGCTGGCGCGGCTGCCGGCCAGCTCGAACAGCTTCTCGCTGGCCTGCAGCGAGATCTCGGTGGTGAGCACCTTGGCTTCGGCCACGGCAATCGAGGCACGGGCCGCGGCGGCGGCATCGATCACACCGGCGTTCACTTCGTCGAGCACCCTGGCGGCCTTGCGCAGCAGGGCTTCGGCGGCGTGCAGTTCGAGCTTCAGGCGGCCGATGTCGGCGATCACATAGGGATCGTCGCTGTTGCGTTCGACCTTGGCCTCGATCCAGGGCCGGGACTTCTCCCGCACGAACTGGATCGTGTCCTCGATGGCCGCTTCGGCGATGCCGGCGTCGATGGCCGCCTGGATCAGCTGCGAGGCGGCGCCCTGGATGCTGGGCTCTTCACGCAGGCGCCAGTTGTCCAGCACCAGGTCGGCGTCCACCGGCACCTGGTCGAGCAGCACGGTGCCGCTGGCGGTGGTGCGCTGGCCGAAGCCGGACCAGTCGTCGACGATGCGTAGCCCCGGGCTGCCGCGACGAACGAAGGCCAGGCGTTGCCGGCCGTCATCGTCCAGGGCTTTTACCGCTACCCAGTGGGCGTACAGGGCACCGGTGGAATAGAACTTCTCGCCACTGATGCGATAGCCGTCGCCCTCGCGGGTAATGCGCGCCTTGAGCGTCAGGGTGTCCTTGGTCCCGCGCTCGGGGCCGGCATTGCCGATGCGCCAGCCGTCGAGCACGGCGCGGAAGATCGCTTCCTGCTGCGCCTGGGTGGCGGTAAGGCGCACCAGTTGCAGGATGCCGAACTGGTTCTGCGGAATCTGCCCCAGCGCCGGGTCGGCGGCACTGATCAGGCGGAACACTTCGGCGATGGTTTCGAACGACACCTCGGGACCGCCGAAGGCCGTGGGCACGCTGATGCTGCCCAGGCCGCTGCGAGTGAACTGTTCGATCTCGGCCCATGGCAGCTTGCGCTGCTGGTCACGTTTGGCGGCCTGCTGGCGGGCCACCTCGGCCAGTTCGCGGGCGGCCTGCAGGGCCTCTTCGTCGTTGCGCAGCACCTTGGCCGGTAGCAGCAGCGGCGAGCTGTCGTGATCGCTGTGGAATCGGGTAGTTGGTTGGCTGGACATCAGTACCGCTCCTTGGCTGCACTCAATGCCCTGGCGTTATGCACTGGGGTGATTGTGATCCTGACCATTCCTAACCTCACAAAGTTGAAAGCGTCGCCTCAGCTGATGGCGACAGACGTTTGCTGGTCCGGTGGTCCGGTCGATATACCCTATTCGTTTAGAAAAAGTTTATGAACTACCGTTTAGGAATATGAATAGAAGAACTGCGGGGTCTGCCCTGTCACTGTGAGCCAGTGACAGGGCAAAAAGGTCAGCGCTGAACCGTTACCACCAGCTTGCCCGCTGCCTGGCGTTGCGCCAGACGTTCGATCGCGGCGCCGCCCTCGGCCAGCGCGTAGGTCTGCGACACCAGCGGTTTCAGCTTGCCCTCTGCATGCCAGGCGAACAGCTGGCGGAAGTTGGCGGCGTTGTCCTCCGGCTGGCGCTGGGCAAAGGCGCCCCAGAACACCCCGACCACCGCCGCGCCCTTGAGCAGCGCCAGGTTCACCGGCAACTGCGGGATCGTCCCGCTGGCGAACCCCACCACCAGCAACCGGCCGTTCCACGCCAGCCCCCGTACAGCCTGGTCGAACAACTCGCCACCGACCGGATCGTAGATCACATCCACGCCCTGGCCGCCGGTCAGGCGCTTGATCTCGTCCTTGAGGCTGGCCTTGCTGTAGTCGACCAGCTCGTCGGCCCCGGCCGCCTTGGCGATCGCCAGCTTCTCGGCACTGCTGGCCGCGGCAATCACCCGTGCCCCGAGGGCCTTGCCGATTTCCACCGCCGCCAGGCCGACGCCACCCGAGGCACCGAGCACCAGCAGGGTTTCACCGGCCTTGAGCTGGCCGCGCTGGGTGAGGGCGTGCATCGAAGTGCCGTAGGTCATGCCGAACGCGGCGGCAGTGGTGAAGTCCATGCCCGCCGGGATCGGCAGCACGTTGTAGAACGGCACCGCCACTTGCTCGGCGAAAGCGCCCCAGCCGGTCAGGGCCATGACCCGGTCGCCGACCTTGAACGCACCGGCCTTCTCGCCGACCGCGGCCACCACGCCGGCGGCTTCCGCCCCCGGCGAGAACGGCAACGGTGGCTTGAACTGGTACTTGCCCTCGATGATCAGGGTGTCGGGGAAGTTGACCCCTGCGGCGTGCACGTCGAGGAGGATCTCGTTCTTCTTCGGCACGGGGCTGGCGACCTCTTCCAGGACCAGGTCCCGCGCCGGGCCCAGGGCTTTGCACAACAAGGCTTTCATCAGGGCTATTCCTTTGCGTGTGGTGGCCGATAAGTGTAGGAGGGCCACCCCGAGGGTCAACGAGCATGGTCGGCCCTGATGAGCTGGCATAAGCCCGGGCTTGGGTTTGGCCGGCGCGCTGGGTAAGCTGGCGGCAACTGTATTTAGGAGCGAATTCGTGAAAGCGTGGATCTTGATGGTGCTGGCCCTGATGCTGCCGGCGGCGGCCATGGCCGAGGAAAAGGAAGGCGAGCCCAAGGTCGCCTATATCAGCCTCAGCCCGCCCTTCGTTGGCAACTACGCCCTCGACGGCGGCCCCAAGCTGCGCGTGTACAAGGCCGACGTCGCCCTGCGCGTGACCGGGGATGCCGCCGCCACGGCGGTCAAGCATCACGAACCGCTGATCCGCAACCAGTTGGTGGCGCTGTTCACCCAGCAGGGCGTGGACAACATGAGCAACGTCGAGGCCAAGGAAAAGCTGCGCCAGGAAGCCCTGAAACAGGTGCAGCAGGTGATGGAGTCCGAAGAGGGCAAGCCGATCGTCGAGGACCTGCTGTTCAACAACCTGATCGTGCAGTGATCAGGCGGCGAGGCTGCGGCGAAAGCGCGCCAGGGCCACGCCGAAGAACACCAGGCCGATCGCGGCCAGCGCCGCGATGTCCGGCCACACCACGCTCAGCCCGGCGTCGCGGAACAGGATCGCCGCGCCGAGGCTGACGAAGTGGGTCGAAGGCGAGCCCTGCATGACCCACTGCAGCCACTGCGGCATGCTGTCCAGCGGCGTGCTGCCCCCCGATAGCAGCAGCATCGGGATGATCACCGGGATCGCCAGCAGGCCGAACTGCGGTGTCGAGCGCGCCAGGGTGGCGAGGAAGATGCCCAGTGCCGTGCTGGCGAACAGGTACAGCGCAGTCACCCCCAGGAACAGCCCCATCGAGCCCGCCAGCGGCACGCCCAGGGCGCCCTTGACCACCACTTCCAGCGATATCCAGGTACAGGCCACCACCACCAGGGCGTTGCTGGCGATCTTCGCCAGCATGATTTCCAGTGCCGTCAGCGGCAGCACCAGCAGGTGGTCGAGGGTGCCGTGCTCGCGTTCGCGCAGCAACGCGGTGCCGGTAAGGATGATGGCCAGGATGGTGATGTTGTTGACGATCTGGATCACCGCCAGGAACCAGCCGCCTTCGAGGTTGGGGTTGAACAGCGCCTTCGGATTGAGCAGTGCCGGGCTGCTGGTGCTGCGGCCTGCGTATTCGAGCAACTCGCGTTCGAAGATCCGCCCGATGTAGCCCGCGCCCATGAAGGCCTGGCTCATGGCCGTGGCATCGACGTTGACCTGCAGCTCCGGTGAGCGCCCGGCCAGCAGGTCGGCCTGGAAGTTCACCGGCACGTTGATCACGAAGGTGTACTGGCCGCTGTCCATCGCCTGGTCCAGGCGATCCGCCGGCAGTGCCACGGCGGGCTGGAATTCGGGCGGTTGCAGCGACTCGGCGAGCTTGCGCGAGATGGCGCCGTGGTCTTCGTCGACCACTGCGACACTGGCGTTGTGCACGCCTATTACCGAACCTGCGGCAGGCATGTAGATCGCCACGCTGAAGGCGTACAGCAGGAACAGCAGCAACACGCTGTCATGGCGCAGGCTGGTGAGTTCCTTCAGGCCCAGGCGCAAGGTGTGGGAGAGCCGGCTCATCTCAGGCCTCCTGCTTTTTCAGCATGATCAGGCTCAGCCCGGTGAAGGCGGCGAAGAAGCCCAGCAGCGCCAGGCACTGCGGCCACAGCTCGCGCAGGCCCAGGGCCTTGGTGAAGGTGCCGACGGCGATGTCGAGGAAGTAGCCGGCCGGGAACAACTGGCCCATCAGCGCCGCCGCGCCCTCCAGCGACGAGCGCGGCACGATCAGCCCGGAGAACTGGATGGTCGGCAGGCTGGTGATGATCAGGGTGCCGAGGATCGCCGCGATCTGCGTGCGGGTGAAGGCCGAGATCAACAGGCCCAGGCTGGTGGTCGCCAGCAGGTAGGCCAGGCCGCCGCAGGCCAGGGCCAGCGGGCTGCCCTTGAGCGGCACGCCGAACAGCCAGCGGTTCATCGCCACCAGCAGCGCCAGGTTGACCAGGCTCACCGCGAGGTACGGCGCCTGCTTGCCGAGCAGGAACTCCAGGCGGGTCAGGGGCGTTGCGTAGAAGTTGGTGATCGAGCCCAGTTCCTTTTCCCGCACGATGCCCAGCGCGGTGAGCATGGCCGGGATGAAGGCCAGGATCAGCGCCATGACGCCGGGGCCGATGGCGTTCACGCTGACCACGTCCTGGTTGTAGCGAAAGCGCGTTTCCAGGCGCACCGGCTGCTGGCGCGAGACTGGGTTCGGTCCGAGGGCCGCGAGCTGTTCAAGGTTGGCCTGGTGCACGGCCTCGACATAGTTGCGGCTGGTCTCGGCGCGAAACGGCATGCCACCGTCAAGCCAGGCCGCAACCACCGGCTGGCGCCCGGCGTGCAGGTCGCGGGCAAAGCCCGGCGGGATCTCCAGGGCCAGCTTGATCTCCGAGCGCTGCAAGCGCTGGTGCAGCTGGCGGGCATCGCGGATCGGCGGCCGCTCGGCGAAATAGCGCGAGCCACGGAAGGCCTCTAGGTAGGCGCGGCTCTGCGGGCTCTGGTCCTGGTCATAGACAGCGAAGGCGAGGTTTTCCACATCCAGCGAGATGCCATAGCCGAAGATCACCATCATGAACAATGCCCCTGCCAGGGCGAAGGCCAGGCGCACCTTGTCGCGCAGCAGCTCTTTGCCTTCGCGGCTGGCGACGGCCAGCAGGCGGCGCAGACTGAATGCCTGGCGCAGAGCAGGCGCTGGGGCAGCGGCCTGCTCCAGCGTGGCGTCGGCTTGGGTCTGGGTGGGCGCGTCCTGGGCCTGTTCGAGGCAACGCACGAAAGCGTCTTCCAGGGTGTCGCCGCCGAACTGGATTTGCAGGGCCTGCGGTGTGTCGCAGGCCAGCACCCGGCCGGCGTGCATCAGCGAGATACGGTCGCAGCGCAGGGCTTCGTTCATGAAGTGGGTGGACAGGAAGATGGTCACGCCCTGCTCGCGGGACAACTCCACCAGCAGGCGCCAGAAGTCGTCGCGGGCCGCCGGATCGACGCCCGAGGTCGGTTCATCGAGGATCAGCACTTCCGGGCGGTGCAGCACCGCCACGGCCAGCGACAGGCGTTGGCGCAGGCCCAGGGGCAGGGCGCCGGAAGGCTGGTCGGCGATGGCGCCAAGGTCGAAGCGCTCGATGAGTTCGGCGATGCGCGGCGCGCTGTCGGCCTTGGCCAGGTCGAACAGGCGAGCATGCAGCTCGAGGTTCTGCCGGGCGCTCAGCTCGCCGTACAGGGAATAACTCTGGGACATGAAGCCGACCCGCTTGCGCGTGGCCAGGTCGCCGGCGTCCACCGGGCGGCCAAGCAGGCTGGCGCTGCCTTCGCTGGCCGGCATCAGCCCGGTGAGCACCTTCATGGTGGTGGTCTTGCCGCAGCCGTTGGAACCGAGGAAGCCGAAAATCTCGCCGCGACCGATGGCGAAGCTGACCTTGTTCACCGCAGTGAAGTCGCCGAAGCGCAAGGTCAGGTCGTGGGCCTCGATGGCGATCGGCCCATCATCGACCTGGCGTGGCGGAATCCGCAGCGGCTCGGGTTGCTCGCGGCCGGCCCCCTGAAAGTGGGTGAAGGCATCGTCGAGCTTGCCACTGGGCGTGGCCGCAGCCAGCTCACGGCTCAGGCCTGCAGCCAGCAAGCGACCGGCATCAAGCATCAGGCAGTGTTCGAACTGCTCGGCTTCCTCCATGTAGGCGGTGGCCACCAGCAGGGTCAGTTGCGGACGCTGGGCGCGCACCTGCTCGACCAGTTCCCAGAAGCGCCGCCGTGACAGCGGGTCGACGCCGGTGGTCGGCTCGTCGAGGATCAGCAGGTCCGGCTCGTGGATCAGCGCGCAGCACAACCCCAACTTCTGCTTCATGCCGCCCGATAGCTTGCCGGCCGGGCGCTCGGCGAAACGTTCGAGGTCGGTGGCGCGCAGCAGGCTGGCCATGCGTTGCTCGCACTCAGCGCGGCCGAGGCCGAACAGGGTGGCAAAGAAGCGGATGTTCTCGCGGATCGACAGCTCCGGGTACAGGTTGTTGCCCAGGCCCTGGGGCATGAACGCGACCTTGGGGTACAGCGCGGTGCGGTGGCGGCGTTGCCGGATCGAGCCGCCGAGCACCTGCAACTCACCCTGTTGCAGGCGCTTGACCCCGGCAATCAGCCCGAGCAGGGTCGACTTGCCGGCGCCGTCCGGACCGATCAGGCCGCAGCGGGTGCCGGCCGGCAGGCTGAACGCGAGAGGGTGCAGGGCCTGCAGATCGCCATAGCGGTGGCTGACGTCGTCGGCCTGCAGCGCTGTCGCCGCGTTCATTGCAGGTTGGCCGGCCAGCCCACGTCGGCGGTGCGCACGTACCCGGCACCGGGCATGCCCGGCTTGGCCTGGGGCACGGCGCTCGGCTCGGTCAGGCGCAGCTTGACCCGGAACACCAGCTTTTGCCGTTCGTCACGGGTCTCAACCTGTTTCGGGGTGAACTGCGCCTTGGCCGCGACAAAGGCGATCTTCGCCGGCAGGGCCTGCTCGGGCAGGGCGTCGAGCACGATCCGCGCCTGGTCGCCCACGGTCAGCCGGCCGGTGGTGGCGGCGGGCAGGTAGAGGTTCATGTACTGGTCGCTGGGGTCGATCAGCATCAGCACCCGGCCACCGGCACCGAGCACCTCGCCAGGCTCGGCCAGGCGCAGCTGGATGATGCCGTCGATGGGGGCACGCAGGCTGCTGTCGTCGATTTCGCTGGTGAGCTGGGCGACCTGGGCCTCGGCGGCGCCAATGGCCGCCTTGATCGCCGCCAGCTGGGCGCGGGCGGCGACCACGGCAGAGGTGGCGGTGTCGTAGCGGGCCTGCTGTTGGTCGAGCAGTTGCTGGCTGGCGAACTTGCGCTGGTAGATTTCGCGCACCCGCTTGAGCTCCTGGCTGGCCAGCAGCAGTTCGCTCTGGCGCAGCTGCACGCTGGCCTGGGCGGCGGCGTAGTTCTCGCGGGCGCGCAGCACTTCGGCCTCGGCCTGGCTGCGCTGGGCCTCCATGGTGCGGGTGTCGATGCGCGCTAGCAGTTGGCCGCGGGTGACCTTGTCGCCTTCATCGACCAGCACCTCGGCCAGGCGCCCGGGGACCTTGCTGGCGATCTGCACTTCGGTGGATTCGAGGCGCCCGTTACCCATGCTCAGGCCTTCGGGCAGGCGATCGTGAAGGGACTTCCAGTAGCCCAGCCCGCCAGCCGCCAATAGCAGCAACACCAAGGCGGAGGCGAAGATTCTGGGGGCTTTTCGATTCATCGGTCTGCATCCTGCGGCTTGCACGCCTTATCCTGGCGCGACGCGCATCCTGGCGCGTTGATATTGGTCAAACCCCTGACAATAGACGCACAATCAGCTCAGCGCGAGGATCGCCGCCCATTGCTCTGCGGTCACCGGCATCACCGACAGGCGGCTGCCCTTTTGCACCAGTGGCAGTTCCTCCAGTGCCGCCTGCTGCTTGAGCAGGCCCAGGCCGAGTACCTGGCGGAAGGTCTGCACATGCTCGACATCCACCGCGCTCCACGGGTTCTTCTCGGCGCTGGCCTTGGCATCGTGGTAGTGGCTTTGCGGGTCGAGGGCAGTCGGGTCCGGGTAGGTCGCGGCGCTGATCCGGGCAATGCCGGCGATCCCTGGTTGCGGGCAGCTGGAGTGGTAGAAGAAGAACTCGTCGCCTACGCTCATGGCCCGCAGGAAATTGCGCGCCTGGTAGTTGCGTACCCCGTCCCAACGGGCACTGCCCAGGCGTGCCAAGGCTTCGATGGAGAGCTCGTCGGGCTCGGATTTCATCAGCCAGTAGGCCATGGATGCTGCTCCTGAAAGAGTTTGAAATAACTCGTTGCATGAAACCGACAGTCGGTTGGCGTCAACGTTTGCCTAGCGACTCATGTTGTCGGAAAATGCGCCGATTTTAAGCTATACGCTCCGGCAGCCATCAAGAAAGCCGCCGAGCCTGGACAGTTGTTCTTGGGGGGCAATCAATGAAACAACGTAAACCGGACCTGCTTTGGATCCTGGCCTTCATCTTCGGCCTGGGCGTGGTCACCACCGGTTACGCGCAAGGTTTGTGGGAGCGCAAGCTCGATGCCGCCTATCAGCAGGCGCCCGTCGATCCGGCGCAGCAACAGCACCGCTGATCGCGGGTTCATTTCGCCGCCAGGTACCAACCACGGTCTGACACCGTGCCTTGCAACGGTACATCCCAGCTTGCCTGGTTGAGCCGCTCCACCTTCTGGCATTCATGCGCCAGCCCTAGCAGCAATGGTTTTTTCCAGGCCTTGCGCCGGCCCTGATAGGCCAGGCTGCGGTCATAGAAGCCCCCGCCCATGCCCAGGCGCCCCCCCATCTCATCGAAACCGACCAGCGGCAGCAGGATCAGGTCCAGCGCCCAGATCGGCCTTTGGCGTTTGCGCTCGACTACAGGTTCGGCGATGCCGAAGCGGTTGGGTCGCAGCTTTTCCCCTGGCTCGAAACGCTGGAACACCATGCGTGTGGCGGGCCAGGCGTGCAACACGGGCAGGTACACGTGCTTGCCGCGCCTATGCGCCTCGCGCAGCAGCAGGCGCGGGTCGATCTCGCCATCATTGGGCAGGTACAGGGCGATATGCCGGGCGCGGCGGAACAGTGGATGCTGCGCCAACTGGCGATAGAGGCCTTCGGCGGCCTGGCGTTGCTGGGCGGGTGTGAGGGCGCGGCGGGCATTGCGCAGGAGGCGGCGAAGCTGGGGGCGGGTAAGCGGCGCGGTGTCGGTCATGGCACGGGCGATCCCTGAAGAAACGAAAAGCCCGCCGTGGAAGGCGGGCAGTTCTGAAAGCAGGCTCCCCGACAAGACCGCTATCGGTGTAGCCCTTGAACCCGAAAGTTCAAGGTGGAGATTGCAGGGGGCGTTAAGGCTTTCCGTCGGGCGGACATGCACACCTGCCCCAGCGTGCAACCCCCGTGGTTGTGCGTATCGGCTCAGGGACATAACCGACTGGCGCATCCCCCAGGGAGTGGCGCCAGTATACCAATCTCAGTCGTTTTTGCTAACCGGATCGTCGGAGAGGGCTTGGTCGACCCGTTCCAGCAGGTCTCGCACCTGTTCGCGGGTGGTGCCGCCGCTGGCCACTTCGGGGCGTTCCTGGCGGTGCAGCAGCTCGTGGGTGATGTTCAGCGCGGCCATCACGGCGATACGGTCGGCGCCGATCACCTTGCCGCTGCTGCGGATCTCGCGCATCTTGCCATCCAGGTAGCGGGCGGCGCCGACCAGGTTGTTGCGCTCCTCGGGCGGGCAGATGATCGAGTATTCCTTGTCGAGGATCTGGACGGTGACGCTATTGCTTGAACTCATGAGTCTTGCTCCAGGGCCTTGAGGCGCAGGATCATCGATTCGATCTTGCGTTTGGCGATCTCGTTCTTTTCGATCAGGTGGGCGCGCTCCTCGCGCCAGGATCGTTCCTGAGCTACTAAGAGTGCGTTTTGCCGCTTTAGTTGCTCGACCCGTTCGATCAGCAACTCGAACCGGCTCATCAGCGCTTGCAGGTCGTTCTCTTGCATGGATTGCACTCGATTCCGTGACTCGCCTGGCGATCATGCCTGCCCCAAGGGCGCGACGGCCAGTGCCGATGGTCTTGGCGCGCCTGCCGGTGCTAGGATACAAGGTCTCCATTCTAGTCATTGCGCCGTCTGGCGCCTAGCTGCCCATGCCCAATACCCAATCGCCCTACATTGCCTTCGCCATGTTGCTTTCGAGCAATGGCCACCCAGTCACCCCCGCCGAGCTGCACGGCCTGCTGATCGGCCGCAGCTGCGCCGGCGCCGGCTTCGATGCCGATGCCTGGCTGGCCGACGCCGCCCAGCTGCTCGAGACCGAACCCGGTGACACTGTCCGCAACGCCCTGGTCGGCCTGCAAGAGATGGTCAAGGCCGAGCTGACCGGCGACGACGTCGCCATCGTCCTGCTGCTGCCTTCCGATGATGCCGCACTCAGCGACCGCGCCACCGCGCTGGGCCAGTGGTGCCAGGGCTTCATCACCGGCTTCGGCCTGAACGCCGGTGGCAAGGACTTGTCCACCGATGCCAAGGAAGTGCTCCAGGACCTGGTGGCCATCTCGCAGGTCCAGGAAGCGCTGGAAGAGTCCGAGGACGGCGAAAGCGACTACATGGAAGTCATGGAGTACCTGCGCGTCGCCCCGCTGCTGCTGTACACCGAGCTGGCCAAGCCCGAAGCGCCCGCGCCAAAGCCATCGCTGCACTGATCTGATCGGGGTCGTTTGCCCATGAGCCACATACCCAAGGCGGAGTACGCCCGTCGGCGCAAGGCGCTGATGGCGCAGATGGTCCCCAACAGCATCGCCATCCTGCCCGCCGCCGCAGTTGCCATCCGCAACCGCGACGTCGAGCATGTCTATCGTCAGGACAGCGATTTCCAGTACCTGAGCGGCTTCCCCGAGCCGGAGGCGGTGATCGCGCTGATCCCGGGCCGCGAGCATGGCGAGTACGTGCTGTTCTGCCGCGAGCGCAATCCCGAGCGTGAGCAGTGGGATGGCCTGCGGGCCGGCCAGGAAGGCGCGGTGCGTGATTTCGGCGCCGACGATGCCTTCCCCATCAGCGATATCGACGAGATCCTGCCGGGCCTGATCGAGGGCCGCGAGCGGGTCTACAGCAACATGGGCGGCAATCCCGAATTCGACCGCCGGCTGATGGAGTGGATCAATGTGATCCGCTCCAAGGCCCGCCTGGGCGCCCAGCCGCCGAACGAGTTCGTTGCCCTGGATCATCTGCTGCACGACATGCGCCTGTATAAATCGGCGGCGGAAGTGAAGGTCATGCGCGAGGCCGCGGCGATCTCCGCCCGTGCCCATGTGCGCGCCATGCAGGCCTGTCGCGCCGGGCTGCACGAGTACAGCCTGGAAGCCGAGCTGGACTACGAGTTCCGCAAGGGCGGGGCGAAGATGCCGGCCTACGGCTCGATCGTCGCCGCCGGGCGCAATGGCTGCATCCTGCACTATCAGCAGAACGACGCGCCGCTCAAGGACGGTGACCTGGTTTTGATCGACGCCGGTTGCGAGATCGACTGCTACGCCAGCGACATCACCCGCACCTTCCCGGTCAGCGGGCGCTTCTCGCCCGAGCAGAAGGCCATCTACGAGCTGGTGCTCGCAGCCCAGGCCGCGGCGTTCGCCGAGATCGCCCCGGGCAAGCACTGGAACCATGCCCACGAGGCGACCGTGCGGGTGATCACCGAAGGGCTGGTGGTGCTGGGCCTGCTCAAGGGCGAGGTGCAGGCGCTGATCGACAGCGAGGCCTACCGTGCCTTCTACATGCACCGCGCCGGACACTGGCTGGGCATGGACGTGCACGATGTGGGCGAATACAAGGTCGGTGGCCAGTGGCGCGTGCTCGAGCCGGGCATGGCGTTAACCGTCGAACCGGGCATCTATATCGCGGCCGACAACCAGGCCGTGGCGAAGAAATGGCGCGGCATCGGCGTAAGGATCGAGGACGACGTGGTGGTAACCAGACAAGGCTGTGAAATCCTCACTTCAGGCGTGCCGCGCACGGTCGCCGAGATCGAGGCACTGATGCACGAAGCCCGCAAGGACGCCGCATGAACCGGGTCAACCTGGCGATCATCGGTGGCGGCCTGGTCGGCGCCAGCCTGGCCCTGACGCTGCAGGCCGCGGCCAAGGCGCGTGGTTGGACGATCCTGCTGATCGAGCCGTTCGCCCCGGGCGACAGCTTCCAGCCCAGCTACGACGCGCGTTCCTCGGCACTGTCCTACGGCACCCGGCAGATCTACGAGCGGCTGGGGTTGTGGCAGGCCATCAGCCGCCGCGCCGAGCCGATCCGGCAGATCCAGGTATCCGACCGTGGCCGCTTCGGCGCAACGCGCCTGGATGCGCTGGAGGAAGGCGTCCCGGCGCTCGGCTATGTGGTGGAGAACGCCTGGCTCGGCCAGTGCCTGTGGCAGGCCATCGACAACGAGGTGGTCAGCTGGCGCTGCCCGGCGCAAGTGCAGGCGATGCAGGCCATCGCTGGTGGCTATCGGTTGCAGCTGGACGACGACACCGTGCTGGAGTGCGACCTGGCGGTGCTGGCCGATGGTGGCCGTTCGGGCCTGCGCGAGCAGTTGGGCATCCATGTGCGTCACACGCCGTATGACCAGAGCGCGCTGATTGCCAACATCACCCCAGGCGAGGCCCATGCCGGGCAGGCGTTCGAGCGCTTCACCGAGCAAGGGCCGATGGCCCTGCTGCCGCTGGCGGACAACCGCTGCGCGCTGGTCTGGACCCGCCAGGGGATGGATGCGAAACGCCTGGCCGAGCTCGACGAGCGCAGCTTCCTGCGCGAACTGCAGGAAGCCTTCGGCTACCGCCTCGGCGCCCTGCGCCAGGTCGGTGCCCGTCATCTCTACCCGCTGTCGCTGGTCGAGGCCGAGGAGCAGGTGCGCCCGCACCTGGTGGTGCTGGGCAATGCCGCCCACAGCCTGCATCCGATCGCAGGCCAAGGCTTCAACCTGTCGCTGCGCGATGTGCAGTCGCTGGCGGACGCCTTGCTGGCCGGCCCGGCGCTGCCGGGCGATCTGCCCACGCTGCAGGCCTATCACCAGCGCCAGCGCCTCGACCAGGCCCTGACCATCGGCTTCTCCGACCAGGTCACCCGTGTGTTCGGCAGCAGCCAGCCGCTGCTGGCGGCCGGGCGCAACATTGGCCTGCTCGGGCTGGATTTGCTGCCGCCGGCGAAAAGCTGGTTCGCCCGCCAGGCCATGGGCCTCGGCACTCGCCCCGACCCGCGGGGCCGCCCATGAGCGCTGCGCGCCGGCTCGCACGGCGAGCGCGGATGCTGCGCTGGTTGCTGAACTTCTACCCGCCCTACCTGGGCGCCGGCATCCACATCCAGGAAATCAGCCCGGACATGCGCAGCGTCAAGGTGCGCATGAAGCTCACGCGGTGGAATCGCAACTACGTCGGTACCCAGTTCGGTGGCAGCCTCTACGCGATGGTCGACCCGTTCTACATGCTGCTGCTGATCGAGCAGCTGGGGCGCGAGTACATCGTCTGGGACAAGGCCGCTTCCATCGATTTCATCTCGCCGGGCAAGGGCCCGGTGTATGCCGAATTCCACGTCGACGACGCGCTGCTGGACGAGATCCGCCAGCAGACCGCCAGCGGCAAGAAGTACCTGCCGCGGTTGCAGGTGGAGATCCGCGATGGCGCCGGCGAGCTGGTGGCGCGGGTCGACAAAACTTTATACGTGCGGCTCAAGCCGCAAGCGAGGCAGGCGTAAGGCATGGAAATGCGCGCAGATCTGTTGATTGTCGGTGCCGGTATGGTCGGCAGCGCCCTGGCCCTGGCCTTGCGCCACAGTGGCCTGGAGGTGCTCCTGCTCGACGGTGGGCCGTTGTCGGTCAAGCCGTTTGACGGCGAGGCGCCTTTCGAACCAAGGGTCAGTGCCCTGTCGGCGGCCAGCCAGCGCATTCTCGAGCGCCTGGGGGCCTGGGAGGGCATCGCCCGGCGCCGTGTCTCGCCGTACTCGGACATGCACGTCTGGGATGGCAGCGGCACCGGCGAGATTCATTTTTCCGCGGCCAGTGTGCATGCCGAGGTGCTGGGGCATATCGTCGAGAACCGTGTGGTCCAGGACGGCCTGCTGGAGCGCCTGCACGACAGCGATGTCGGGCTGCTGGCCAATGCCCGCCTGGAGCAGTTGCGCCGCTCCGGTGACGAGTGGCTGGTGACCTTGGCCGATGGTCGCAAGCTGCGCGCGCCGCTGGTGGTCGCCGCTGACGGCGCCAATTCGGCCGTACGTCGCCTGGCCGGTTGCCAGACCCGCGAATGGGATTACCTGCATCACGCCATCGTCACCAGCGTGCGGTGCAGTGAGGCGCACCGCGCCACGGCCTGGCAACGCTTCACCGACGAAGGCCCGCTGGCGTTCCTGCCGCTGTCGCGTGATGGCCGCCAGGACTGGTGCTCGATCGTCTGGTCGACCACGCCGGAGCAGGCCGAGCAGGCCATGGCGCTGGACGATACGGCCTTCCGCAAGGCGCTTGAGCGTGCCTTCGAAGGCCGTCTGGGTGACGTGCTCGAGGCTGATCCGCGGGTCTGCGTGCCGCTGCGCCAGCGCCATGCCAAGCGTTACGTCGATGAAGGGCTGGCGCTGATCGGTGACGCCGCCCACACCATCCATCCGCTGGCGGGGCAGGGGGTCAATCTGGGCTTCCTCGATGCCGCCGTGCTGGCCGAAGAGCTGGTACGTGCCAGCGAGCGCGGCGAGCGCCTGGCCGATGTGAAGGTGCTGAGCCGCTTCGAACGGCGGCGCATGCCGCACAACCTGGCGCTGATGGCGGCGATGGAAGGCTTCGAGCGGTTGTTCCAGGCCAACCCGTTGCCGCTGCGCTGGTTGCGCAACAGTGGGCTGAAGCTGGTGGAGCAGATGCCGGAGGCCAAGGCGCTGTTCGTGCGCCAGGCATTGGGGTTGTCCGGGGACCTGCCGGAGTTGGCCAAGGCCTGAGGGTCGCTGGGGCTGCGCAGCAGCCCCTTGCAACATTCGGTAACGGCTAAGCAGATGAGCGGGAAAATGGGATTCACTACCATTTGCAGCTCTCAACCCAGCGAGGAGTACCCCAATGTTGCCCCGCAAGCCCCTACTGGCCGCCCTGGTCCTCACTCTGTTCGGCGGCACCGCCCAGGCGGCGGAAGAAGTGGTGGTGTACTCCTCGCGCATCGACGAGCTGATCAAGCCGGTGTTCGACGCCTACACCGCCAAGACCGGCGTCAAGATCAAGTTCATCACCGACAAGGAAGCGCCCTTGATGCAGCGCATCAAGGCCGAGGGCGAGAACGGCGTGGCCGACCTGCTGCTCACCGTCGATGCCGGCAACCTCTGGCAAGCCGAGCAGATGGGCATCCTGCAACCGATCAAGTCGGCCACCATCGACCAGAACATTCCGCCGCAGTACCGCGCTTCGTCACACGACTGGACTGGCCTGAGCCTGCGCGCACGGACCATCGCCTACTCCACCGACCGGGTCAAACCCGCCGAGCTGACCACCTACGAGGCCTTGGCCGACAAGCACTGGGAAGGCCGCCTGTGCTTGCGCACGGCGAAGAAGGTCTACAACCAGTCGCTGACCGCCACCCTGATCGAGAACCACGGCGAGGCTGAGACCGAGAAACTGATCAAGGGCTGGGTCAACAACCTGTCGACCGACGTGTTCTCCGACGACACCGCAGTGCTTCAGGCCATTGCCGCCGGCCAATGCGACGTGGGCATCGTCAACACCTATTACTACGGGCGCCTGCACAAGGAAAAGCCCGATCTGCCGGTGAAGCTGTTCTGGCCCAACCAGGGTGACCGCGGTGTGCACGTCAACCTGTCGGGCATCGGCCTGACCAAGCATGCGCCGCATCCGGAAGCGGCAAAGAAACTGGTGGAGTGGATGACCGGCGAAGAGGCGCAGAAGCTGTTTGCCGACATCAACCAGGAGTTCCCGGCCAACCCGAAGGTGAAGCCATCGGCGGAAGTGGCGGCCTGGGGTAGCTTCAAGGCCGACAGCATTCCGGTGGAAGTCGCTGGCAAGCGCCAGGCCGAAGCCATTCGCTTGATGGATCGGGCTGGCTGGAACTGAGTCCACCGCCTTATCCTTGAGAACCGATCGCGGGGCAAGTCGGGTCGCCGCATCGCCGCTCCCACAA